>JAJXTA010000223.1 GCA_021784265.1 bacterium
TCCGCTCCGGCCCCAGCCTCAGGGCTGGGTCTGTCGCTGCATTGGTTAGACGGGGGGACGGCGCTGGTGGACCAGGGGGGACGGACGGTGGCGGTCAACGAGGCCCTGGCGGCCTGGTTGGGTAGTGTGGAGCGGGAGCTGACCGGCCAACTCTTCTGGGAGCGCCTCTGGAAGCGGGCACCGCAGTGGCAGGCCACCGTCGAACCCGCTCTGGCCGCCGCGACACCGTTGCACCAGGTCCGCCTCCGTGGCGAGGCGGCGGACGGCACCCCGCAGTTCTTCGACCTGGAGCTGGCCGTCAATCCCGCGGGCACGTTCGTGCGCCTGGGTTCGACTCTGCCGCCGCTGTCGGAGTTGACCGAGGCGAGCTGGGACGAGCACCTGCGCAGTGAAGCCGCGCGGCGCCAGATGTTCATGCGGCTGCTCCGGGCCGAGGCGCAACTGGAGAACCTGGTCCACCGCTGGCCCGGGGTTATCTTCACCCAGCGGGCCGATTTCTCCTTCCAATTCGCCAGTCCCGGCGTCAGCGAGCTGACCGGCGTCCCTGTGGCGGAGTGGCATACCCAGCCGCAGCGCTTCTGGCAGATCGTGCATGAAGCGGACGGGGAAGAACTCCAGGCGCACCTCAAACGGTGCGTGCAGCAAAAGCGGACACTGGCCACCACGTTCCGGATCCGGCATGCCAAGACCGGACGCGTGGCCTATGTGCTGGAGCACCGCCAAGCCTTGGTCGGCGCCGGGGGCTTGGTTTTGGGGTATGAGGGGGTTTGGTTGGATGTCACCCGGCAGATTATCGCCGAGAAACGGCTCTCGTCGGCGGCCTGGAAAGAGACGCTGGCCGTCCTCACGATGGGGTTAGCCCACGATTTTAGCAACATCATGGCCGGGATCGTCTCGCTCAGCGAATCGTTCCTGGCCCAGGTGGGGAAAGACCACCCCTTCCAGGAAGGCTTATCGCTGATCAAGCAGAACTCCTTCCAAGCCCATCAGTTGGTCCATCGGATCATCCACCTGCATCACGGCAAGACCGGCACGAACGATTACTGCGACCTCAACGAGGTCGTGCGCGATTTGGTGGACTTGGTCCACAAGATCCTGCCGCGGCGCATCGACATCCGCACCGAACTGAGCTCCGAACCCCTCTCCCTCTACGTCGATTCGGTCGAGTTCCGCCAGGTGATCATCAACCTGACGCTCAACGCGGCCGAAGCCATGCCCCAAGGCGGGCAGCTTACCTTGCGCACCTCCCTCCACAGCCAACTGCCGGAGATCAAGAACCTCCGTGGGGCATGGCCCCGCCTGCCGGCGGTCTGCCTGGCCGTTCATGATACCGGCTGCGGCATCAAGACGCGCCACCTGTCCTCGATCTTCGACCCCTTCTTCACCACCAAACCGATGAACAAGGGCTCCGGGCTCGGCCTCTACAACACCCGGCTCTTCGTCGAACGTCATCGCGGCATGGTCTCCGTCGAGTCTGTTGAGGGGGTGGGGACCACGTTTTTTCTCTGGCTGCCCCAAGCCGACTTCAGCGAGGCCGAGCGCGGCTTGACCAAGGCTGTGGCCCGGCGGCGGAGCGTCCTGGTAGTGGGCCGGGCGGATACCACCTTGGACAGCACCGCGGAATTCCTGCGCTGCCACGGCTACCATGTCGTGGTCGCCACCACGCCGGCCAACGCGATGGATCTGCTGGAGTCCGGCGAATACCAATGTGTGGGCTTGATCATCGTTCTGGAGCGGGAGGACATTGGCTTGGCCTCGCTCATCCCTGAGGTGCGCGCCAAGAAGCTCCCGATCAAGACCGTCCTCCAACTGGTCGGTTGCCACTCTGACGATCTGGATGGCCGGGTCCTGCAGCAGACCGACTTGGTGATTACCGCCGACCTGCCGGAGACCGAAATCCTCCACCGGCTCGATACGACCTTGCCCGCGCCCGAGTACGAGCCGGCCACCGCCCTATGAGTCCCGCGCCCGCTGCCACTGTCGATCCCGTCGCCCACCGCATCCTAGTGGTGGACGACGAGGAAATCGTCCTGGTCGCCCTGCGGGAGACCTTGCGGCGGGAAGGTTACCACGTGGTGACCGCGCTCAACCCGCTGCAAGCCCTGGACCTGCTCAAACAGGGCCCGTTTTCGGTCATCCTCACCGACCAGCAGATGCCGCAGTTGACCGGGCTGGAGTTCCTCGGCCAGGTCAAGCAAATCCAGCCCGACGCCACCCGCATTCTGATCACCGCCGTTCTGAGTCTGAACACGGTGATCGACGCGATCAACAAAGGGGAGATTTACCGGTTCGTGGTCAAACCTTGGCTGCGGGAGGAGCTGCTGGCCACGGTGCGCAACGCGGTGCAGCGTTATGAGCTGATTTGCCGCAACGCCGTATTGCAGGCGACGACGCTGGCCATGAACGAGAAGCTGGCCGGCCTCAACCAGTCCCTGGAAGAACAGGTGCGCCGGGTCGCCGAGCAGAACCAGGAGCTGGAGAAGCTCAACCAAGCCCTCAAAGCCAACCTCGAACAATCCGTCCAGCTTTGCCTTAAGACCATGGAGACGTTCTACCCGACCCTGGGCAGTCAGGCCCGCCGGGTGAGCGAGATTTGCCGGGCGATGGCCGCCGGGCTGGAACTCTCCGCCGAGGAGCACCAAACGCTGGAGATCAGCTCCTTGTTACACGACATCGGCTTGGTCGGCGTGCCGCGCAACCTCATCCGCCGCTGGCAACACGACCCGGCCTCGCTGGAGGAGGCGGAGCGGATTCTGATCGAACAACACCCAGTGCTGGGCGAGGAGCTCACCGGGTTTGTGCATCACCTGGGCCGGGTCGGCCCGACGATCCGGGCGCATCACGAGCGCTTTGACGGGGGCGGCTATCCCGATCGGTTGGCGGGGGACGACATCCCGTGGTTGGGGCGGCTGCTGGCCGTGGCGGTTGGTTATGCCGAAAGCAACTACAACAGCCGCGACACCCTTGAAGCCATCAAGCTGGCGAGCGGGTCCCAATTTGATCCCGATGCCGTGCGGGCGCTCTTACGCACGCTGCCCAAGGCCACCGTGCCGGCGCGGGAGCGGGAAGTGCTGTTGTCGGAGTTGCGCCCGGGCATGGTCCTGGCCAAGGGCATCTACACGGCCAACGGTCTGTTGTTGGCCGCCGAGGGCCAGTTGCTGAGCGAGCCGTTCATCGACAAACTCCGCAACCACAACCGCATCAACCCCATCACCCAAGCCTTGCTGGTCTATGCCTAGGCCTCCCTTTCCCTCCCGCCGGGTCGTTGGCCCGCGCCGCGCCGCCCGCGGCTGATGTCATGGCTGGCGCACTCGCCCCACGCACCCCGCCCGAGCCGGCCACGGCCGAGGAGGCGCGCGGCCAATGGTGGCGTTGTCTCTTTGAAGCCTCCGAGGACGCCCAGATCGTCTGCCGCACCGACGGCGCGGTCCTGGAGTTGAACCAGCGGGCCCGGCAGCTCTTTGGGTTGCCCGACACCCCCAAACTGCCCGGCTACCTGCTGGCCAGCCTCCTGACCCCGACCACGGTCCGCAAGCTGACCCAGTTGCTGGCCCGCACCGCCGGGCGGCAAGAGACCTTGCCGGCGGTCTCCCTCCTGTGCCGCGGCCAACTCAGCTTGGTGGCGGACCTGCAGGTCACACCGCTGGGCGACGGCTGCTCGCTGGTAACCATGCGCGACGCCAGCCGCCGCTGGCGCATGGAGTCCCATGTCCAGCGCCTCATCACCGCCGTCAACTCCACCAGCGACGTCGTCTATCTGACCGATGCGGAGTTCCGCCTCACGTTCGTCAATTCGGCGTTCCAACAGGTGACGGGCCATTCGATCGAAGACGCCCTGGGCCGGGAGACGGACCTCTTGCGCGCCCCCAGCGAGGCCGCCAAAGTGGCGGCTTACCGCGGGGCGGTCACCCGGGGCCAAGACTGGCGGGGCGAGGTCCTGAACCTGCGGCGGGACGGCACCACCTACCCCGTCGAGGCCGCCATCTCGCCCATCTACGACAAGCAGGGCCTTCTCCTGGGGTGCGTCTCCTTCGAGCGCGATATCTCCGCGCAAAAGCGCCTCCAGCACGAGCTGGCCCTCGAGCGGGATTACACCCAGAGTATCATCCATTCCCTCGACGCGGCCGTGTTCAGCCTCGACCGCGAGTTGCGGCTGCGTCATGTCAACCGCGTCTGGGAAGCCTTCCCCCCCGGCTACGGCTGGCTCAGCTTCCCCGCCCCGCCCAGCCTCGGGGGACCGTTCCTGGACTGCATCCCGGATCCGGCGCGCCGGGCGGAGGTGCGGGAGGTGCTGCACCGTGTGCTCGCCGAGGGGCAGCCGCACGAGCTGCGCGGCTCGTTAGAGCCCAACCGGCAATGGCTGGTGAAGATCACCCCGTGGAAACACGGGCCGGAGGTCATCGGCCTCAACTACCTGGTGGTGGACCAGACCAGGTTCTGTGAGCTCCAGACCCAGCTCTTCCAGGCCCAGAAGATGGAAACCATCGGGGCCCTGGCGGCTGGGGTCGCCCATGACTTCAACAACCTGCTCTTGGCGATTCGGGGCAACGTCTCGCTCGTCCAACTCGAAGAGGGGCTCAGCACGGTCGTGCGCGACAAGCTGGCCCAGATCGACCAGGCCGCCGGGCGGGCGGCGGGGATCACCCAGCAACTGCTCTCCTTCAGCCGCTCGACGGAGGAGAAGGAGGTGGTCCTGGATTTCAACCAGTTGGTGCGCGAGGCCAGCCAGTTGGCCCGGCGCACCCTCAAGAACAAGATCACCATTCAATTGGACCTGCCGGAGGCCCCCATCAAGGTCTGCCTGGACAGCACCCGGGGCAGCCAGGTGCTGCTGAACCTGGCCGTCAACGCCCACGATGCCATGCCCAAAGGCGGCACCCTCACCCTCAGGAACCGTCTGGTCCGCCTGACCGCCGCCCAGGCCCAGCGGGCGCGCCGCCCGGTCGGCGACGAGTTCCTCTGCTGCAGCATCACGGACACCGGCACCGGCATCCCCCCCGAGGTCTTGCCGCGCATCTTCGATCCCTTCTTCACCACCAAAGCCACCGGCAAAGGGACGGGCTTGGGCTTGGCCATCGTGCATAGCGTCGTGACCGGGGTCGGGGGTTTCATCGAGATCGAGACCAAAGTGGGCGAGGGAACCAGCTTCCACATCTTTTTGCCCACCGTCACCACCGGGCTGACCGAGCCGCCACGGCGCGCCGCCGCCGGCTTGGTCCGCGGCGCCGGCCGGGTCCTCGTCGTCGATGACATGGATTTCATCCTCGAGTTCACCCAGTCCTTCTTGCAGGCCGCCGGCTACGAGGTCCTCACCGCCCTGAGCGCCGACCAAGCCCTGGGCATTCTGGAACAACACGCTGGCAAGGTCGATGTGCTCCTCACCGATCACAACATGCCGGGCCGCAGCGGGGTGGACCTCATCCACGACGTGCGGACCCGCTGGCCCGCCCTCCAGTGCATCCTGGCTTCCGGGTACATGGAAGAAGAGGAAATCAAGCGCACCGAATCGGAGCTCGGGGCGCCGATCCTCAACAAACCGTACAACGTCCACGAGGCAACCAGCCTGGTCGGCCGCTTGATCGCCGCCGCCACCCCGCCCTGAACGAGTCGGTCAAGGGGAAGGCGGATTGATGTAGCGGTCGGCAACCCACTGGAGGTCGCGGTTCCGCTGGCTCCCGTTGCGCGGCGCGGGCGAGAAGCCGGTCGGGTTCGTGAGCTTGGCGGTGCTGGGTTCCACCCACCGCTTCAACTCCGC
>JAJXTA010000224.1 GCA_021784265.1 bacterium
GCCCAAGCGCATTGGAATCAGACTCGCCGAAACGAACAGCCTCGTCAGGCTCTGCGTCGAGGACGACGGTATCGGCATTCCCGAGGGTGCGCCCGAGAAAGGCCACCTGGGCATCCGGATCATGGCCCACCGGGCGGCGATGGTGGGCGGCTCCTTCCTCATGGAGCCGGCGCCCACCGGCGGCACGATTGTCACCTGCTCCTTCCCCCGGACCATCCTCGGAGGCGCCCAGGACCGATGACCGCCAGTGCCACCCAAACCGCCGAGGCCAAGAAGCAGGTCTTCCTCGTGGACGATCACCCGCTGGTGCGCGAATGGCTCACTAACCTCATCAACCAACAGCCAGACTTAGCCGTGTGCGGGGAAGCCGAAAGCGGTCCCCAAGCTCTGGAGGCGATCACCCGGCTGCGCCCGGCGGTGGCCATCGTCGATCTCTCCCTGAAGGACTCCTCAGGCCTGGACCTGATCAAGAACCTCAAAGAAAGCGCCCCGACCGTCGTGGTGCTGGTCCTCTCCATGCACGAGGAGCTGCACTACGCCGTCCGGGCGCTCCGGGCGGGCGCCCGCGGCTACATCATGAAGCGGGAGACGACGCGGAAGGTGGTGGCGGCGATTCGGCAGGTGCTCGCCGGCGGGCTCTACTTCAGCGAGCAAGTGGCGACGGTGATGGCGACCCAATTCATCGAAGGCAAAAGCCCGGCCGATCACTCCCCCGCCGCCCTGCTCAGCGACCGCGAGCTGGAGGTCTTCGAGCTGTTGGGCCAAGGGCGGGGAACCCGCCAGATCGCCGAGACGCTCTTGGTGAGCATCAAGACGGTGCAGGTCTATTGCGCTCGGATCAAAGAGAAGCTCAATCTCGGCAGTGCCACGGAGTTGCTCCGCGAGGCCCTGCGCTGGCACGAGCGTACCCACCAAGATTGACCCTCCGCGGCGGGCCACGCCAGCCGCCCGGCACCCGCCACCGGCCAGCGCCTCCCCCACCCCGAGTAGGGCGCCGCCTGACACGCAAAATCGGCGGCGCCTGACAGACACAAAAGACGCTTTCCCCCTAGCCTCCAGCCGCTAGACTTAAGTCCGTTGTGAGAAAACAAGCCGTCTGGTTACTGACAGAACGACAGCGTACCGTGTCTTGGGCACCCCGTTCCGACCCAAGGCTGCGGCGGAATCATGGCCGGCGCCCCTCGAACGACGCCCGCGGGGCCGCTCCAACCCGCTCAGCCCCAGCACCACACCGCAGGCAAGGCGTTGTCCCCGCAACCCGAGGGGGGCGATGGCGGGGCATACCAAGCCCTGTTGCCGCCGCGCTGGCCGGCGCCCTCTGCCTTGGGGCGACCTTGACCATGGGGGGCGCTCCAGGCCAAACCAACGGCGCCCCCAGCGCCGCCAACCCTCTCGCCGCCACCCGCCGCCTCAGCCTCGCCCAGGCCAAGGAAATCGCCTTCGAACGCAACTGGGATTTGCTCGCCGCGAAGAGCGGCATCGATAGCGCCACGGCCCAACTCATCGTCGCCAAGGAGTTCCCCAACCCGACGCTCTCGCTCTCGACGACCCGGATCGGCACGTTCGACAACGCCACGCTGGAAGGGAACGACCTCCTGCACCGCAGCTATGACACCATCGCCGCGGTGAGCCAGTTGATCGAGATTGGAGGCAAGCGGCGTGATCGCCAGGTGGCGGCGCGCGCCGGCATCCTGGGAGCCAAAGCCCGTTTTTTCGACGCCAAGCGTTCGCTTGACCAAGGCGTCACCAAGGCCTACGTGGCCGCCCTCCTGGCCCAAGCGAACGTGCGGATCCTAAACGAATCCACGAGCTACATGAGCCGCGAGGCCGACATCGCCCAAGCCCGCTTCAAGGCCGGGGATATTTCCGATGCGGACAACAAGCGCATCCAAATCAGCGCCGATCAGTACGCGTTGCAGGCCAAGTCGGCGGCGGCGCTTGCCGTCCAAGCGCGGATCGCGGTCGAAGTTCTCATGGGCGAACCCCAACCCCGCGGGCAGTGGACCGCTAGCGATGGGATCGAGCAGTTGGCGGCAGCGCGGCCGCCGGTGCAAGCGGCCCCGCCCGAGGCGGCGCGCCCAGACGTGCTCGCCGCCGAGGCGGACCTCCGGGGAGCGGAGGCGAACCTCAAACTGCAAAAGGCCTACCGCATTCCCGACCCCACCTTCACTTTCTTGGGGGAACACAACCCCAGTCAGCCCCTCCCACCGCCCGCCGCCGACACCCTCGGGATCGGCGTTTCGTTTCCCCTGCCACTCTGGAATCGCAATCACGGCAACATCCTGGCTGCCCGGGCCGCCGTCGATCAGTACACGCTGGCGTTGAACAAGCTCCGCACCCAGGTGATTTCCGACGTCGCCACCGCCGAGGTCGCCTATCAGGAGGCCTCGGAGCGGCTCCAGCGCTACGACCAGCAGATCCAGCCGCACTCCGCCGAGGTGCGCGAGTCGGTTTCCTACGCCTATCGCAAGGGTGGGGCTTCGCTCGTGGACCTGCTGGAGGCCGAGCGCACCGACAACGACGTACGCCTGGCCACCGCCCAGGCTATGTCCGACACCGCCAGCGCGGCGGCGGACCTGATTGCCGCCCACAACGTGATGACGGAACTGGCGGCAGGGACGACGAAGTGATGAACGACTATTGCCGACGGGTCGAACCGCAACGCGGGGGCCAGCCCCCAGCCAACGCTCTCGGCGACCCCGTTCCCGAGCGGGGCGAGGGGCCTGGTCCCACCCGCCGGACGGACGCGGGGACCGGACCGGGCCAGCTTCCTAGCAGCGCCAGCGGCGCGAGGCTTTGCCTGCTCTGTCTTGGACTCCTCGCTGCCAGCACCGGGTGCGCCCCACCAAAGGCGCCAAGCCCGATGCCCGCGCCCGAGGTCCGCGGGACGACGGTCGGCTTCCCCGCCAACGCCCCGCAGCTCGCCTCCCTGACCATCGAGCCCGTGGGTCCGCAACAGCCGGCCTACGTCCACCTGCCGGGGCGTTTGGCGTGGGACGAGGACGCCACCGTGCGGGTCTTCACGCCGTTCGCGGGCCGGGTGCGGGAGCTGCTGGCCGAGGTGGGCCAGCCGGTGACCAATGGCCAGGCCCTGGCCATCATCGACTCCCCGGACTTCGGCCAGGCCGAGGCGGACCTGCGAAAGGCCGAAAGTGCCTTGCAGTTAAGCGAACGGACCCTCGACCGGACGCGGGATTTGCTCGCCCATGGCGGGGCGGCGCGGAAGGACCTCGAACAGGCCGAGGCCGATCACACCAGCGCGCTTTCGGAGAAGAACCGTGCCGATACCCGCCTGGCGGTGTATGGAAAAGTTGGGCAGGGGGTCGATACCACCTTCAGCCTCCCCACCCCGCTGCGCGGGACGGTCGTGGAGAAGAACGTGACCCCGGGCCAGGAGGTGCGCCCCGATCAGATGCTGGCCAACGTGAGCCAGTTCGTCGCGCCGTTGTTCGTCATCTCGGACCCGCGGCGGTTGTGGGTATATCTGGACGTGGGAGAAGCCCACTTCGCCCTCATCCGGCGGGGCATGGAGTTGCGCATTTTGTCCCCGGCCTTCCCCGGGCGGAGCTTTCGTGGGCGGCTGGAGATCTCGGGCGACGCCTTGGACCCGACGACCCGGACGGTCAAAGCGCGTGGGGTGGTGGAGAACGCCGAGGGCCTGCTCAAGGCGGAGCTCTACGTGACGGTCGAGGTGCCCGACGTGATCCCCGCCAGCATTCAGGTGCCAGCCAAGGCGGTCTTTCATAGCGGCAGCCAGGATTACGTCTTCTTGGAAAGCGCGCCCGGGCAGTTCCAGCGCACCGCGGTTAAACGCGGAACGGAGCGGGAGGGCCGCGTGGCCATTCTCGAAGGCTTACAAACGGGGCAGCGATTGGTCACCGAGGGTTGTCTGCTCTTACAGGCCAGCCTGGAGGACGCGCCCAAGGAATGATCGCCGCCCTCACCTCCTATACCCTTCGCCACCGGGCCATTATCCTGGCCCTGCTCGTGCTGTTTATCTTTGCCGGGATCAACGCGTACGAACACTTGCCGGTGGAGGCGTTCCCGGATGTCTCCAACCTCTCGGTCCAAATCATCACCTTGTTTCCCGGTCACGCCGCCGAGGAGGTGGAACGGCTCGTTACCATTCCCATCGAGAACCAGATGAACGGTGTGCCCAAGCTGGTGAGCCTGCGCTCCATCAGTCTGTTCGGGTTGTCCCAGGTGACGATGGTGTTCGAAGATGGCGCGGACGCCGATTATGTGCGGGGCCAGGTGTTCCAATTCTTGTCGCTCGTCACCCTGCCGCCCACGGCCCAGGCCAGCCTCTCCCCCAACGCCACCCCCATTGGCGAAATCTACCGCTACACCCTCAAGGCGCCACGGGAGTTCTCGCCGGTGGAGCTCAAGGCGCTGGAGGATTGGGTGGTCGAGCGCAAATTGCGGACGGTGCCCGGGGTCGTGGACGTCGTGGGTTTCGGGGGGCCCACCAAGCAATACCAGGTTCAGGTCAATCCCATCAAGCTGCGCGCCTACAACGTTTCGTTGGCTCAAGTCTTCACCGCCCTCGCCAACGGCAACCGGAACGCCGGCGGTTCCTATGTTGAGCACGGGTCTGAAATGTATGTGGTTCGCGGACTGGGCTTTGTGCGGAACAAGGAAGACATCGAGGCGATTGCCGTGGACAGCCGCAACGGCACCCCCATCCGGATAGGTGACATCGCCACGGTGATCATCGGCCATGCGGTGCGCCTGGGGCGGGTCGGGATGCTCTTTAAGAACCCGAACGGGGTGGTGGACAACGACGACGCCGTGCAAGGGATCGTCATCATGCGTCGGGGTGAAAACCCGAAGACGGTCCTCGAGCGGATCCACCGCGAAGTGGAGGAGATCAACGAGAAATACCTGCCGCCGGAAGTCAAGATGGTGCCCCACTATGACCGCACCGAGCTGACGCAACGGACGCTGCACACCGTGCGCAAGAACATGAGCGAGGGGATCGGTTTGGTGGTTCGGTATTCCCGTCATTCACAGGGCCTGGGAAAGTACCTCACGTCGCTGTTTGTGTCCCTGGCGGTGCCGGTCTCGTTGCTCGGGGCTTATACCCTGCTGGACATGCGCGGCATCCCGGCCAACCTCATCTCGATGGGAGCGATTGACTTTGGCATCATCGTCGATTCCGCCGTCGTGATCATGGAGAACCTGCTGCGGCTGCTCCACGAGCGGCGCCACACCAACCCCTCCTTACCCGCCGTCATCGTCGAGGCCATCGCCGAGATGGGACGGCCGATCCTCTTTTCCAAGACGATCCTCCTGGCGGCCTTCATCCCCCTCTACACCCTCCAGCGGGTCGAGGGCCGCATCTTCCGCCCGATGGCGCTGACGCTTACCTTCGCGCTGATCGCCGGAACGGTCTTCGCGGTGGCGGTCGTGCCGGCGCTGGCCAGCTTCGCCCTCGGCGGCAAAATCCGCCTCGAGGAGTCGTGGATCGTGCGGGGCCTGTTGCGCCTCTATCGGCCCGCCCTGGACTTTGCCTGGCACCACCGCCCGCTCATCCTGGGTTTGGCGTCGGCGGTGGTGATGAGCGGCGCCGTGTGCTACCACTTCGTGGGCACGGAATTCCTGCCCAAACTCGACGAAGGCGCCCTCTGGGTGCGCATCTTCATGCCCAAATCCATCTCCCCCTCGCTGGCCGCCAAAATCACCGGCGACGTCCGCCGGCGGCTGGCCTCCTTCCCCGAAGCCACCAACGTCCTGAGCCAGTTAGGCCGCAC
>JAJXTA010000225.1 GCA_021784265.1 bacterium
GGTCTCCTCCTTCGACACCTCCGGCTTCTTTTCTTCCTTCTTCTCCACCAAGAGTTCGTGCCGCGGCTTGAGGAGGGTGTCGAAGGTCCACTTGGGGACCAGGTAAGTGTAGGACGCGCACCGCTGTTCCTGCGTCAATTTGTCGGTGAGGCGCTGGACCTTGTCTTTGAACTCCTTGTCGAGTTGGGCTTTTTGCTCCTTCTTCTCGTCCTTGCCCGGGGCGCGCTCTTTGGGCAGGGTGGCGTTGACGGCGACGGTCATAAAGTAGTTATCTTCGCCGCTCTTGTTCCCGATCTTCACCGTGTAGTGGAAGTCATCGAAGGTATCCAACTGGGCGATGGTGGGCTTGTCCAGGCCGGTTTCCGCCGCGTTGGGGTGGGCGACGACGTCGTTGAAACTGGGGTAGCTGAGCGCGTTGGGGATGCCGGACACTTTGGTCGCGTCCAGCTTCTCGTCCGGTTTGGCCTCGACCAGCTTCAGTTCCCCAGTCTCGGTTTCCCGGGTGAGCTTCCAGGAGTTGGTCGCCACCGGGAAGGTGACCTCGACGGAGCGGACCTTCTCGACCTTGAAGAAATCCTTGTCCAGCCACTGGTCGGGTTTGGGGTCGAGGGCGCTGAAGGTCTCCGAGACCAGGCAGACGCTGGGCAACTGGTTGTCGGTCATGATGTAGCGCCCATCGGGCCAGCCCTCGTCGCCCCCCAGGCCGGAAGGATTGGCGGCCTGCCGCGTATGCTTCTTGCCCAACAAGAGCGTTTTGATGACCTTGCCGCCCGCGTCCATGAGCTCGACCAAGGTGCCGGTCTGCGCGCCGGGACCGGGCGGAGCCAGTTCAAGCCGGGCCAACTGCGAAGGGCCGACCGCCACGGGCTGGACCACCTTCAACTCGTAGGCCTTGCGGAGGAAGTCGCTGATCTGGGTGAAGTTGGCCGGGTAGTCGCCCCGCTCGCGGACAACCCACTGGTCCTGGAGCTTAACCAGGTTCAGGTCGTTGGTGCCGTGGCGGATGTGGATGCGGGCCACGCTGTTGACATCGAAGGTCCCCAGGGCCTTCTGGCCCATGCGGCCTTCGCTGGTTTTGAAGGCGGCGGCGTTGCGCGACTGGACCCAGAGGCCCACCGCTCCCACGACCACGACCACCACCAGAATGAGGGTGAGTTGCTTGCGATTCATTTGGCAGCCGTCCGTTTGCGTTTGATCATCGCCAGGGTCACCCCGGCCGCGGAGACCAGCAGGGGCATCCCGGCGATATCCGTCCATTTGATCCGCGTCTCCAGGGCATCGACATCTTTGCGCAACTGCTTGCGGACCGCTTTGAGCTCCCGCCGCGTCTGGCTTTCCTTCTGTTGGAAGCGGTTGATCTCGTCTTGTTGTTCCTTGGAGAGGATGAAGCGCTGGCTCTTGTCCTTGTTCTGCTGAAGGTCGCTGACCTTCTGGCGGGCGTCGTCGAGGTCCTGTTGGAGCTGTTTGATCTTGGCCCGATAGGTCTCCTCGGCGGCCGCTTGGATCGCCTTCACCCGCACGAAGGGCCGGCTGGCGACGGCGCGACTGCGCACCCCGATCAGGTCACTGTCACCCGCCAATTGCTCGACCAGGTTCTGGATGAAGGCCAGGTTGCCGTTGAACGGGCTGATCAGCTTCTGGCCAAAAAGGCTCTGCACCCGCACGCAGTATTGGTCATAGAGCATGTCGCTGTCCCCCACCAGCACCACCACACCCTCGGTCTTGGACTCCTGGAGGGAGGGGGGCGCGTTCGTCTTGGCCGCGGTGTCTTTGGTCTTGTCGGCGGCGTCGGCGGTGTCGGCAGGCTTGCCGTTCGGAAAGGCGGTCTTGAACTTGCCCATCAACCGGAGGGCCAGGGTGTAGGATTTGCCGGAGGGCACGAAGTCCTTGCCGGTGTCCCCGCCGCCAAACTGGGCCATCATCTTGTCCACCAGTTGGGAGTTCGCGGAGGTCTTGAGCAAGACCGTCTCCTTCAACCCGGCGGCGGGGGTGCCGGTGAACACCCCGACGAAGGGCAGGAGCAGGTTGTCGATCTCACTCGTGACCACGTCGTTCTGGTTGATCGCCGCGCCGGTCAGGGAGAGCCACGTGGGCTCCGCGGTCGGGCGGTCCCCGCGATAGATCTGGGTGACGTAATCCTTGTCCGCGACCACTTTGCTGACGTCAAACTCCAGTCCCCACGCCTTGAGCAGCTTGTCCAGGGTCGAGCCGCCGGAGGCGGCCTGCTGGAGCATGTTCTGCATCCCCCCGGCGTTGCGGGCATCGACCACCGAGAGGGGATCGAGGAAAGCGACCAGCTTGCCGCCGCGCAAGACAAACTGATCCAAAGCATACTGGGTCTTGTCGGTGATGCCCGCCGGGTGGACGACCACCAAGACCTGGATGTCGTCGTCGATCTTGTCGGCGGTCATCTCCACCTGCCGGACGGTGAAATCCTGCTTCAACTCGCTCAGGAAGACCCACGGCTCCTGGCCGCCCTGGCCCGTGCGCATCATCATCGGGTTCATTTGCCCGAAGAGCGGCAAGCTGGACATGACGCCGATGGTCTGTTTCTGGGGGCTGACGACGTGGGCGATGGCGCGCGTCAGGTCGTACTCCAGCAGCTTCTCGCGGGAGGGGTCCAGGAAGGGCAAGGCCGCCTGTTGATCCAGGCACTTCACGGCCAGGCCCAGGTACACTTTCTCCCCCAGGTTGATCATCCCCGCGTCACTCACCGATTGGCCTTCGATCCCGTCCAAGCGGGCCAGGTCCTCGGCGTCCGAATCGGGCTGGGGATCGAACTTATCAATCTCGATCTTGCCCCCCGAGGCCTGGCGGTACTCGGCGAGCAGATCCTCGACCCGCTTGGCGTAGTTCTTGAGGGCGATGGGCATGTCGTTGCCCGACTGCGTGCAGTAGAAGTGGATCACCACCGGGGTGTCGATCTTCTTGAGGATCTTCCGGGTGCCGGCGGAGAGGGTGTAGAGGTGGTCCGCCGTCAGGTCCACGCGGACCTTGGCCACGCTGCCGATGGCCGCCGCCGCCAACAGGATGAAAAACATGGCGGCCACGCCGAGCCCGGAGAAGAGGAGCGGCTCCCATTTGTTGCGCGTTGTAATCATGGTCAAATCAAATGCTAACTTGCGGGAGAACTGGGGGGGGATCCGGCCCGCTCAACCAGCCCGGTGACTGCGGATGATCACCCCCGTGGTGAAGAGGGAAAAGACCATCACCGAGAGGAAGAACAGGGCGTCGCGGGAGTCGAGCACCCCGCGTTGAAAGCCCTCGAAGTGCGGCATGACGCTGAAGCCGGCCACCCCGTCCACCAGCCACGGGGGCGCCCACTGGACGAGCATGTTGGTCACCGGCGGCCAGCCGGCGAGGATGAGGAACAAGCACACCACGACCGAGACGATGAAGCTGACCACCTGGCTGCGGCTGAGGGCGGAGGTCATGCAACTGACGGCCAGGTAGGCCCCGGCCATGAGCAAGCTGCCGACGTAGCCGCAGAAGATCACCCCCAGGTCCGGATGCCCCAGATAGAGCACGGTGAAGACCAGCGGGAAGGTCAAGGCCAGGGCCAGGGCCAGAAACAGCCACGAGGCCAGGAATTTACCCACGATCGCCTGCCAGGCCGTCACCGGCATCGTCAGCAGCAGCTCGATCGTCCCCGCCCGCCGTTCCTCCGACCACAACCGCATGCCCACCGCCGGGACCAAAAACAAATACAACCACGGGTGCCACACAAAGAACGAGACCAACGACGCCTCGCCCCGCTCGAAGAACCCCCCCACCATGAAGGTGAAGAAGCCCGCCAGGAGCAGGAAGATGACGATGAACACATACGCCACCGGCGAAGCGAAGTAGCCGGCCAGCTCGCGCTTGGCGATGGTGAGGATGTTGCCCAGTGGACTGGGGTGCGTGGCCGCCGCCGAGACGGCCAGCGCGGAAGGACTTTTAGTGATCGACGTCGAGCTCATGCGCGGGTGACCTCCTTCTCGGCCCGGCCGGTGTCGGGCATGGTGATGGCCCGAAAGACCTCGTCGAGCCGGCCTTCCTCGACGTGCAGCTCGCCCAGCTTCCAGTTCTCGCGTACCGCGAGCTGGAACAGGCTCTGCTCGACCTCGCCGTCGCGCGCCTGCGCCTGCGGGTAGGCCCGCGCCCAGACGGTGGCGCCCTCTTCTTTGAGCACCACACTTTTGCGCACCGTGGGCAACTGCCGCACCTTCTCCGCGACGACCGGCCCCGCGGCCCCTTGGACCCGGAGGGAAACGGCGCCCGCCACGTCCGAACGCTGCCGCAATTCCTGCGGCGTCCCGTTGGCCACCACCTGGCCGCGGTCGATAATGATCGCCCGGGTGCAGGCGGCATCGACTTCCTCCAGAATATGGGTGGAGAACAGAATCGCCTTATGCTCGCCCATTCGCCGGATCAGGGTCCGCACCTCGTGTTTCTGGTTGGGGTCCAGCCCGTCGGTGGGCTCGTCCAGCACCAGCACCTCGGGATCGTGGATGATGGCCTGGGCCAGGCAGGTCCGATGCCGGTAGCCTTTCGAGAGCGTATCCACGCTCTGATATAGCACCCCCTCCAGGAAACAGGTCTCCACGACCCGGTTGACCGCCTGGCGCTTGGCTTCGCCCCGCAGGCCCCGCAACTCCGCGGCGAAGCCGAGGAATCCCGCCACGGTCATGTCCGTGTAGGCCGGGGCATTTTCAGGCAGGTAACCAATCAATCGCTTGGCCGGCAGGGGGTCTTCCACCATGTCGTGCCCGCCCACGGCCACTCGCCCGGAGGTCGGCGGGATGAAGCCCGTCACCATGCGCATGGTGGTTGACTTGCCGGCCCCGTTCGGTCCCAGAAAGCCCAGGACCTCGCCGCGCTCGACCGTGAAGGACACGCCGTTCACGGCCAGCTTGGGGCCAAAAGCCTTAATCAAGTTCTCTACTTTTATCATTCGTCATTCTCCCGGTCCGCGAGGCGGTCCGCCAATCTGGCCGTCCGCCCGCCGGGCGAGGACGCGCCACATGCCCGTCTCCCGCCCGCGGTTGGGTGACACAAGTTCTACACTGCCTGTCAAGCCCACGCCCTTATTTTGACACGAAAGCGCCGGAATGTTCAAAGAAAACCCGCTCCGCCGCCGCCCCTCCAGCCTCTCGCAGCGCACCCGCGCGCGGAAACGGCCAGGGTCCGCACTGGGTGCCGGGTAGGACCGCCCGTAGCACCACCCAACTCGGCGCGTGTCCACCGGGGACGAGGCCGGCCGAAGGCGCGTGGCGACGGGGCGACTCGACAGCCAGGGGCGGCGGTCAAACACTGCATGCACCCATGCTCCAACCATGCCCCTCCGGCGTCCCGCGGCGACCCCTCTCCCGCCCAGCGCTACCACGGCCCCACACCGCGGCGAGGCCCGGGACGGCCGGGGCCACGGGTGTCAAACCCGCCTGGCGACCAACAGGGCAGCCCGTCCGGCGACCCGTCGTGGCCCTGACCTTGGGCTTGCTCCTCCTGGTGAGCTCACGCCCGACCTCGGCCGTCTGCCTCCGCCCGGACGGGAGCCGGGTGGCGGCCACCAGTGCCGTCCTGGGCTCGAGCGGAGAGCTGCTCCTGCCCCTCGAGATCACTCTGCCGGGCATGGATCACTTCCGTTGGACACTGGCCGCGGCTGGCGGCCAAACCCTGGCCGCGGGCGAGCGCGTGCTCTATCTGCAGCCGTTCGTCAACGACCGTATCGTGGCGCGCACCACGATGGCCCGGCTGCGCCGGACGGCTGCG
>JAJXTA010000226.1 GCA_021784265.1 bacterium
CAAGGTCGCTTCACCAACGCCCTCCCGGAGTTCCAGGCGGTGGTGGCTTGCGGGGCGTTCGCAGGCGCGGTCGCCGAGGCCTGGTTGGGCATCGGCGCGGCCCACGCCGCCCTGCACCAGTTCAACCCAGCCATCCAGGACTTTACCACGGCCATTCACCTTGAGCCGGACGAGGCGGCAGGATATGCCGATCGTGCCGAAGTCTATCTCCAGACCGACAAGTTGGACCAGGCACTCGAAGACTTCCTCCACGCCGCCCGCCTCGACCCCAAACAGGCCCGGTTGCATCAGTGCCTGAGTGGACTCTACGGCCAGCAAGGCGACCTCAAGAGGGCCTTGGCGGAGGCCAACACTGCCATAACCCTCGCACCAGCGGAGGCGGCAGGCTACGAAGCCCGCGGCCTCGTCTTCCTCCACCAGCGCGTGTTCGACTTGGCCATCGACGACTTCACCGTGGCGCTCCAGAAGGACCCCAGCCGGGCGAGCGTCTTCATCGATCGCGCCTACGCCCTGGAACAACAGGGCCTGATGAAGCGAGCCCTCGCCGATTACACGCAGGCGGCGCGGCTTGACCCCCACAACCCCGACGCCTTCCTCCTCCGGGCCAACACCTATCTCCGGCGCCACGAGTTCGCACCGGCCCTGGCGGACTTCACCCAGGCCGTCGCCCTCAACCGGAAGGACGCGGAAACATGGAATAGCTTGGCTTGGCTGCGCGCCACCTGCCCGCTCGCCAGCGTGCGCGACGGGCCGGAGGCGGTGCGCGCCGCCACACAAGCCTGCGACCTGACGGAATGGAAGAAGCCCGGCTACGTGGACACGTTGGCGGCGGCGGAGGCCGAGGCGGGCGATTTTCCCCACGCCATCCAGCACGAAGAGCACGCCCTGGCCATGCCGGGGATAACCGAGGCCGAGCGGACCGAGTTCCACGCGCGCCTCGCCCTCTACCAACGCCACCAACCCTATCACGCACCGGCGCCCCAGACCCCCACGCTCCACCAGGAGCCGCCCACGGGAGGCCAGACGAGCCCCCACGAAGCGGCGAACCGCAGCCCGGCAGCCGGCCAGGCGAGCGGCGCTCTGAGTGGCCACCAGCCCCGTCCGACGCCGTAGCCGCCGGCCCTGCCGCGGCGGTTCGATCACGGCCCGCGCGCGTTCAGCAGTTGACAAGCACCCCCTTTTCTGGGCAGCTTCTGGGCGTCGGCCGGACCAGAGTCCGGTGCGACCCGCTGGCGGACGGGGGGCGAACAAGCCTCCGGCCCCAACGGCGCAGCCTAAACCCGCGGGCCTTTGCCGGCCGCGGGTGCGGGGGAACCAGCCTCCCCGAAGCAGTTCGGGGACGGGGCGCAAGGCGGCGGGCAACCGTCGCCTGGGTCACTTCCAAGACCTAGCCCGTCAGCTAACCTCGCAGGCCTTTGGAAGGGCGACCCTCCCTGGCCACGCCCCGCGTGGCCCGCCTGGTGGCCCCCCATTGAACCTAACCGGCGCGGTGTCGGCGCGAGACCCGGCGGGGAGCGGCGGACGCTCCTCGCCCGCGGACCGCGGCGGCCGGCGCCTCATGATTCGATGAGCTTACGCGCACAGTTAAAAACGTTGGTGATCGGCAAGTCTCGTGACCTGTCGGATCAACGCCTTTTCCACCGCCTCTCCCTGATCGCCTTCCTGGCCTGGGTGGGGTTGGGAGCCGACGGGCTCTCCTCCTCTTGTTATGGCCCGCCGGAGGCGTTCGAGGTGCTGACCAAGCATCCGTCGTTGAGCCTCTTCGTGGCGCTGGCCTCGGCCGCCACGGTGCTGATCATCAGCGCCAGTTACTCCCAGATCATCGATCTCTTCCCCACCGGGGGCGGCGGCTACCTGGTGGCCAGCAAACTGCTCTCCCCCGCCCTCGGCGTGGTCTCGGGGTGCGCCCTCCTGGTCGATTACATGCTGACCATCACCATCTCGATCGCCAGCGGGGCCGACGCGCTCTTCAGCCTGGCGCCGCCCGCCTGGCACGGCGCAAAGTTCGGCTTCGAGGTGCTAGGGGTGATCTTCCTGACGGTGTTGAACCTGCGCGGCGCCAAGGAAGCGGTGCTGCCGTGGGTCCCCATCTTCCTGGTGTTCGTCCTCACCCACGCCCTGGCCATCGGCTACGCGGTCTGCACCCATCTGGGCAGCTTCCCCGCCCTGCCGGCCACGGTGCTGACGGACCTGCGGCAGGCCCACAGCGAGGTGGGGTGGATGGGCGTCCTCCTGCTCTTGCTCCGGGCCTACAGCCTGGGAGCCGGCACCTACACCGGCATCGAAGCGGTCAGCAACGGCTTGCCGCTCCTGCGCGAGCCGCGGGTCGAGACCGGCAAGCGCACCATGCGGTTCATGGCGGTTTCCCTCGCCGTCACCGTGGCGGGGCTGCTGGTCGCCTATCTCCTGTATCGGGTCGAGCCGGTGGAGGGCAAAACCCTCAACGCCGTCCTGTTCGAACATTTGACCAGCGCTTGGCCCCGAGGCTCCGCCTACGGGTTCCTCCTCATCACCCTCGCCTCCGAAGCGGCCTTGCTGTTTGTGGCCGCCCAAGCCGGGTTCCTGGACGGCCCGCGCGTGCTGGCGAACATGGCCCTCGATCGCTGGTTCCCCGGCCGGTTCGCCATGTTCAGTGATCGCTTCGTCACCCACAACGGCCTGCTCATGATGGGGGGCGCCGCGGCCCTGTTGATGATCCTCTCGCGCGGCTCGGTCGATCTGCTCGTGGTGCTCTACAGCATCAACGTGTTCATCACCTTCTCCCTCTCCCAACTAGGCATGGTGCGCCATTGGTGGGAGGTCCGGCGCACGGAGGGCGGGTGGCGGAAGAAACTCCTGGTCAATGGGGTGGGCTTCCTGCTCACCGCCTCCATCCTGGTCTCGCTCAGCCTGATCAAGTTTTGGGAAGGGGGTTGGGCCACCCTGGTGGCCACCGGGCTGCTCGTCGCCCTGGCCTTCCTCGTCAAGCGACATTACGAACAGGCCTTCCGCGACCTGCGGCGGCTGGACGATCTGGTGGCGGCCACCGAACTCTCGCCCCGCGCCGCCGCGCCGCCCGCCCCGGCCGTGGAGGCCGATCTCTCCGCCAAGACCGCGGTGGTCATGGTCAATGGCTTCAACGGGCTGGGCTTGCACACCTTGTTCGGCATCCTGCGCCTGTTCCCCGGCGTGTTTAAGAATTTCGTCTTCGTCCAAGTGGGGATCGTGGATGCCGGCAATTTCAAGGGCAAAGCGGAAGTGGAGAACCTGCAGCAACAAGTCGATCGGGACCTGAGTCGGTACGTCGATTACTTGCGCCAGCGGCGCCTCTACGCCGAAGGGGCCTCGGCCATCGGCATTGACGTCGTCTCCGAGGTGGCGCATCTGGCGCCCAAGCTCCTGACGCGCTTCCCGCAGGCGATCTTCTTTGGGGGCCAACTCGTCTTTCGCCACGAGACCTTCTTTACCCGCCTGTTGCACAACTACGCCGTGTTCGCGCTGCAACGGCGGTTTTATCAACAAGGCCTGCCGATGCTGATCCTGCCGATCCGAGTGTAACCCGGGTTGGCGCCCTCGAGGCCGGGCGTCGCCACGCGCGGCACCGTGACGGCGCGGGGACCGGGCCTCGGTGGTCGCGTTCGCGGTCATTGCTCACCGGTTGCGCCGTGTCAGGGGGCCGAGGCGGCACAACCTCGGTCCGCAAGTCCGATGAACAAGCCGGGCGGTCCGGCGTCCAAAACCCATGATGCACGCTACTAATTCCTGGCCTGGGCGATGGCGCTTGCTCCTGGGCTGCGCGCTGGTCCTTGGCGGCCATACTGGGGTTGCGGCGGCGGAGCCTGGCGTCCAGTTCCACGGCGAGGCTCCACCCCCAAAGGCGCCGCTCTGCCTTTGGTACCGCGAGCCGGCGCGCCGCTGGACCGAAGCGCTGGCCCTCGGCAATGGCCGGCTGGGGGCCATGGTCTTTGGCGGCGTACCCGAGGAGCGGCTCCAGCTCAACGAAGATACCCTCTGGGGCGGCGGACCGTATGATCCGGATAACCCTGAGGCCCTGGCCGCCCTCCCCGAGGCCCGCCGCCTGATCTTCGCGGGCCAGTACCGGGCCGCGGACCGGCTGATCGGCCAGAAGATGATGGCCAAGCCCCTGGGCCAGATGCCTTATGAGACGGTGGGGGATCTGCTCCTGACCTTCCCGGACCTCCCGACGGTCGAGAACTACCGGCGGGAGCTGGACCTGGACACGGCGATCATGCGGGTGAGCTACACCGCCGCCGGCGTGACCTACACGCGCGAGGCCTTCGCCAGCGCCGCCGACCAGGTCATTGTCCTGCGGCTGAGCGCCACTCGGCCCGGTAAGATCGCCTTCAGCGCCCGCTGGCGGACCCCGCAACAAGCCGTCCCCGAGGTCAACGGCCCCGACACCCTGCGGCTGCAAGGCCACAACGCCGCCTCGCAGGGCATCCCGGGCGCGCTGAGCTTCGAGGCGCGCGCGCGGCTCCTGCTCGAAGGGGGACGGATCGGCCAAGAAGGGACAACGCTCCGTGTGCGCGGGGCCAACGCCGCCACCGTGGTTATCACCGCCGCCACGAGCTACAGGAGTTACCGTGACGTCTCCGGCCAGCCCGAGGAGCTAACGCGCAAGGCCATCGCCGCCGCCAGCCGCACGTCGTACGAGGCCCTGCGGCGGGCGCACCTCGCCAGCTACCAACCTCTGTTCCGCCGCGTCACGCTCGACCTCGGCAACACCGCCGCCGCCCGCCACCCCACGCCCGAGCGGATTCATGATTTTGCCCACGGCCAAGACCCCCAGTTCGCCACCCTCTACTTTCAATTCGCGCGCTATCTGCTGCTCGCTTGTTCCCGGCCGGGCGGCCAACCGGCCAACCTCCAAGGGCTCTGGAATGAAAGCATGAACCCGCCCTGGAGCAGCAAATACACCATCAACATCAATACCGAGATGAATTACTGGCCCGCCGAATCGTGCAACCTCCCCGAGTGCGTCGAGCCGCTCGTGCAAATGGTGCAAGACCTGACCCAAACCGGCGCGCGCACCGCGCGCGCGCAGTGGGGCGCCGGGGGTTGGGTGACGCACCACAACACCGACCTGTGGCGGGCCACGGCCCCCATCGATGGTCCAGCCTGGGGCTTCTGGCCGATGGGCGGGGCCTGGCTCTGCCTCCACCTCTGGGACCACTTCGCCTTCAACGGCGACCGCCATTACCTGGCCAGAATCTATCCCACCCTCAAAGGCGCGGCCCAATTCTTCCTCGACACGCTGGTCGAGGAACCGACCCACCACTGGCTCGTCACCTGCCCTTCCCTCTCCCCGGAGCATGAGCATCCCGGCGGGGCCAGCATCTGCGCCGGGCCGACCATGGACGAGCAGATCCTCCGGGACCTCTTCGCCGCCTGCGTGCGCGCCAGCGAGGTTCTCGGGGTCGATCCCGCGCTGCGCCACCAGTGGGCCGCAACCCGCGCCCGGCTCGCGCCGAGTCCGATCGGCCACGCCGGCCAGCTCCAGGAATGGCTTCAGGACTGGGACCTCGAGGCGCCGGACCTTCACCACCGCCACGTTTCCCATCTCTTCGGGTTGTTCCCGAGCGATCAAATCAACCAACGTGAGACCCCCGCCTTGTACGCCGCCGCCCGCAAGTCCCTCGAAATCCGTGGCGACGAGGCCACCGGCTGGGGCCTGGCCTGGCGCCTCAACCTCTGGGCGCGGCTCCATGA
>JAJXTA010000227.1 GCA_021784265.1 bacterium
CCCCGGGGCACGGCGCGTGACGTGTTTAGAATGTAACTTGACGTGTTCTGCTAGTGACGGAGCTTTCCCTCGGAGTATCGTAACACCATGAGCGCGACCAAAGTCGAAGCCGCCACGGCACCAACCGCGGGCCCGCTCCCCTCACATGTTAAGGAGGCAAAGGCCGGGATCGATCGGCGCGGGTGTTGAACCCAGGCAAAGGGATTTCTATGCAAAAGCGCAAACTCGGTCGCAGCAATCTGGAACTCTCGGCCATCGGTCTCGGCTGCATGGGGATGAGCAAAGGCTATTACCACACGCCGGGAGACCGTCAGGAAATGGTCGCGCTCCTGCGGGCCGCCGTGGACCGCGGCGTGACGCTCTTCGATACCGCCGAGGTTTACGGGCCGTTCCTCAACGAGAAATTAGTCGGTGAAGCGCTCGCTCCGGTTCGCAGCCAAGTCGTGCTCGCGACGAAGTTCGGTTTCGACATTTCCCCCGATGGGAAACGGCTTGGCGGCCTGAACAGTCGGCCGGATCACATTCGCGAGGTTGCCCACGCTTCGCTCCATCGGCTCAGAACCGACGTAATCGATCTCTTTTATCAGCACCGCGTAGATCCCGGAGTGCCGATTGAAGATGTCGCGGGCACCGTCAAAGAGCTAATCCGCGAGGGGAAGGTAAGGCACTTCGGTATGTCGGAGGTCTCGGCGAGGACGCTCCGTCGGGCCCACGCGGTCCAAGCCGTGACCGCGCTTCAGAGCGAGTATTCCCTCTGGATGCGCGAAGCCGAGGCTGAGCTGTTGCCGACCTGCGAGGAGCTTGGTATTGGCTTTGTTCCCTTCAGCCCCGTAGGTGCGGGGTTTCTCACCGGAACGATCGATGAGAACACTAAGTTCGAGAGGACCGACTTCCGCAACCTCGTTCCGCGATTCACCCCGGAAGCGCGCAAACGAAATCTTGCGTTCGTCGCGCTGCTTCGCAAAGTCGCCGCTCGGAAGAACGCCACTCCGGCGCAGGTTGCGCTCGCCTGGCTGCTCGCTCAGAAGGCCTGGATCGTTCCGATTCCGGGGACCACGAAACCGCATCGTATCGAGGAGAACATTGGGGCCGCCAGCATCGAGCTCACGGCCGAAGACCTGCGGGAGATAGCCACGGCCGCATCGCACCTCCCAGCCACGGGCGAGCGCCTGCCCGAGCCGCTCCTCCGGATGACCGGGAAGTGATCTCCCGCCGCCTCGCCCCGGCGATAAATGCAAACGCGGAGGAAACAGGAAGCCACCACGCCAGCCGGCGGCTTGAACGGAGGACGCTCTTGAATCATGACGGACCAACTACGCATTTCGCCCGCCTGGGCACAGCGGTTTGAGGAGCAACACATCCACCTGCCGGCCTTATTGCGACGAGCGGGACTGCCATCGGGGCTTTTCCAGCAGGAAAAGGTTCATGTCACCACCGCGCAACTGTTCGCCCTCTGGCGGGCCGTTGCCGAAATGAGCCCAGATCCCGCCATCGGCCTAAACCTCGGCGCCGAAACACGCATGGAGCGCTCCCATCCCGCGGCGATCGCCGTCATGTGCAGCCGCACCTTTGGCGATGCTCTGGAGCGGCTCGGCCGATACAAAAAGCTGACTTGCCCGGAAGAAATGCGCGTCCACAGAAAGGCCGAAGAAGCCGCGGTGGAGTTCTTCTATGTGGAAGCCACCGAGCCTCAACCCGAGGTGCTCGTGGACATGGTCTTGGCCTGGATTCTGGCCGTCGGACAGCGGGGCACCGGCACCCGACTCGCACCGTTGCGCCTGGAATTGACCCGGCGCGCGGCGCCTCGCGAACTGCTTGAGCGACACTTCGGTTGCCGGGTGCGCCTCAAGGCCAACCGCAATGCCCTGGTGTTTCGGGCCTCTGATCTTGGTCGTCCGTTCGTCACTCACAACGAGGAGCTGCTAACGGTGATCGGGACGCATCTGGACTCGGAACTAGCGGCCCAGAAGACGAGCCAGAACGTTGGCGACCAGGTGAAGGACGCACTTCGGCACTCCCTCGCCGGCAAGCGCCCCTCATTGCAACATGTCGCGCAAGAACTTGGCCTGGGCCTTCGCACCCTCCAGCGGCGCCTGGCCGACGCCGACATCTCTTTCCAGCAGCTCCTCGAAGACACCAGGCGCGAACTGGCACATCGCTACCTCAAACACGGCACCGTGGAATTGAACGAGGCCGCCTTCTTACTGGGCTTCGAAGATGCCAACTCCTTTTTTCGCGCGTTCCAGGTATGGGAAGGAACGTCACCGGGCGAATGGCGATCCCGGTACCGCGCGGAGGCCGGCGCGGGTAACGCTTCAGGGCATAAGGCGAAGAACAAGAACATGCAGCCCCGTACGCGGGAGTCACGGGAGATCGACGCAATTCCATGAATACACATGATCGAAAGGGTTTCACCGCACTTGGGCTGGCCGCCGCCATCCTTTTGACGGCAACGAGCGCCCAGGAAACCAAAAGCGAGCCGGAGAAGGGGTCCCCGCCCGCCACGTCGGGAACGGTTGCCACCGTTGGCGCGACCGAAGCACCGACGGCTCGCACCGCATCCGGAATCGTGCGCGGCGTGACCGAAGGCACGGTAGCCAGCTTCAAGGGGATTCCCTATGCCGCCGCTCCGGTCGGCAGCCTTCGTTGGCGCCCGCCCCAACCGATGCCGCCGTGGGAAGGCGAGCGAGATGCCAGCAAGTTCGGCGCCGATTGTGCGCAGCGCGGCTTTGGTCCCGGCACTGCCTCCGTTCGAGAGGGGTCCTCCGAAGCCTGCCTGTTTCTCAACGTGTGGAAACCTGCCGGAGCCCGTCCGGGAGCAACCCTGCCCGTCATGGTGTGGATCCACGGCGGTGCCTTCGTGTTCGGCAGCGGCTCCCTTCCCGACTCTTCGAGTGTCCAATTCGCCAAGCAAGGTGTCATTCTGGTCGCCATCAACTACCGCCTGGGGCGCCTCGGCTTCTTCGCGTTCCCCGCGTTGAGCAAGGAGCACCCGGAAGAGCCAAAGGGAAATTATGCTTACATGGACCAAATTGCCGCCCTCAAGTGGGTGCGGCAGAACATCGCCGCGTTCGGAGGCGACCCCAAAAACGTCACCATCTTCGGCGAGTCTGCCGGTGGGGTCTCGGTCCATTCACTGCTGACGATCCCCGAAGCGCAAGGCCTTTTTGCTAAGGCGATCAGCGAGTCGGGTGGGGGTCGGGACGGCGTTTTGACCGGTAGGCCGATACGTCGAGAGAACGCGGATCGATTCTACCCCGTTTCAGCGGAGACGATCGGGGTAAACTTTGCGCGCAAACATGGGATAGAGGGCTCGGACGAAGCCGCACTGGCTAAGCTGCGCGCCCTAAGCGTGGCGGAGATTGTGGACGGGGGCCAGGAAGGCGATGGTCCGGGAGGTCCGCCTATCTATTCAGGTCCGATCCTGGACGGCAAACTGGTCGTAGAAACTGCCGCGAGCGCATACAAAGCAGGTAGGGTGAGACGCGTGCCGCTCATAATCGGGTCGAATAGTGCGGAAGTGCCGGCGGGGTTCGTCAATGCCACTTCGAAGGACGAACTCCTGACTCAGTTCGCGAACGTGAGGAGCGAGCTGAGTGCGGTTTACGATCCGAGCGGCACCAATGATTTCGCCAGGATGCTTACGATGGTCAACACGGACAAGGTATGGGCGGAACCGGCCCGGTTCACCGCAAGGGCCTTCGCCGCGAAGGCGGTACCCGCCTATATCTATCTCTTCTCCTACGTTTCCTCTTCCATGCGCGAGAGGATGCGCTTTGGTGCGGCGCACGGATCTGAAATCCCTTACGTGTTCAATAACCTTGGAGGCCGCAACGGAGCTACCGTGGCAACCACCGACCGGCAGGTTGCCAAGCTGATGAACACCTATTGGGCAAACTTCGCCAGGACCGGGGATCCGAATGGTCCGGGATTGCCGGAATGGCCGCGCTACGCTCCTGGCGAGGAGGAGCTCCTCGAGTTCCAGCCCGATGGTTCGGCGGTCGGCAAACCTGATCCCAGGAAAGCGAGACTGGATGTGATTGAAAAGGCCGCGGAGGCGAAAGCAAGCATGAACTAGCAGCGTCTAAGAGCGGGCTCGGTGGCAGAAGGCGCGGGTCAAAGCGGCGCGGCCCCGCGGGAGGCAGGCGCGTCCGTTACGCGCCGCGACCGGCGGCGACCCGAGACGGAGCCTCGAAACTTGGCGCCGCCGGTCGTCTGCCTGCCGCCGGACCGCGTGGCTGGCGTGGGGGTGGGCGACCGGAGGGAGTGGCGCAAGGAGCGGCCCGAACCGGAGCCGGCACCGGGTGCGGCGCGCCGGGCTGGGGGGATTGCTCCGTTGACAGCCCGGGGGCGCGCAGGCAGCCTTGCCCCCACCACCGAGGCGGCGTGTTGTGGCGCTTCCGTGGGATGGAATGTTTTCGACCGGCTATGCGTAACGGCACATCACGCGCTCCACGAAGGCCCCCGCCGCACGGGCCGAACCAGGCCGCGGTTCGGGGTCGCGCCCGCGTCGGCGCGGGCCGCCACCGACTGGCGGCGGTCTTCGCCCTAGCGGGCTTGGCCTGGGCCACGATCCGGGTCGCGGGAGGGCCGAACCTCTTGACCAACCCCGGCTTCGAAGACCGGACCGGCCCGCCGGAGGCGGTGCCGGGCTGGGTGATGCGGGCCGACGGTCCGCCGGGCGCCCGGATTACCGACCGGGAGGCGCATGGGGGGCGGGAGTGCGTGGCGATCCCGGGGCGGGCCGCCCTCGAGCAGCAGGTGAGCAAGCTCACACCCGGGGCGTACCTGGTCCGGGGCTGGGTGAAGTCGGAGGCGACGCAGGCGGTCACGCTGCTCGTGCAAGACATTAGCCGGCCTTGGGCGGCCTATAGCTGCACCGAAGTGACGGTGCCGCAAGGCCAATGGACGCAAGTCAGCGCCTTTTGCCCGTTGAACCAGGCGGGCAGCCTCACCGTGACGGTGGGCGGGATGTCAGCGGAGTTCCGCGCCTATCACGGGGCGGGGGCCGAGATGGCCGCCCCGATCCTGGCCGACGACTTCGAGCTGATCCGTTACGAACCACCCACAGCCCCGCAGCTCGCCCTCTGGGACGCGCCCAAGGGTGCGGCGGGGAACCTGGATTGGCCGGCCCGAGGCCGGTGGACCAACGTGGCGGCCACCGCCCATCCGTTCGCCGGGACGGCGGTCTTCCAGAGCCGGAGCTTGGTCGGGGTGGTCCAGCCGCGCGATGGCAGTCTGGTGCTCTACGGCCTCCAAGGGTCGGCGCTGAGCCCGCGCGCCGTGCTGGCGCCTTCGCCGGTCTGGACCGGGGCAACCTGCGAGTTGGTCTTGGTGGACGGGCGGGTGGGCCTGCGGGTGGTGAGCGAGGGCGGTGGACGGTCGTACACGGCCTGGCTCTCAGCCTCCGGCGTGGTGCGTCTCGACGCCGAACACGTGCCGCGGTTTGCGCTCACGGACTGCTCGCTGGCCCACGTGATCCTCCCCTCCTTCGTGGGCACCGATTTGTGTTATGACGCGCGGAGGTTGGCGGGCGCCCACGTCAGCCTGCCCTCCACCCAATGGCTGGTCGGCTTGGGGGCGGGGCAGGACCACGCGTTGGTGGCGGTTTGGGACTCGGATCGGCAGGCGGTCTCGCTGGGGTTAACGGGCGCGGGGGCAACGCGCCGCATCG
>JAJXTA010000228.1 GCA_021784265.1 bacterium
GCGTTGCTCCGATAGGCGTAGGGACCGAACTGCGACTCGCTCGTGTTATTGATCCGCGGGACGACGAGCCAAAGGAGCTTGTTCGTGCCGTCCAGCCGCTGCAGTATCCCTTCGCAGGCCAGCAGGACACCGTTCAGGCAGAGGACCCAGAGCAACCGGCGCAACCGCGCTGGCAACACCCCGGGGACCACCTCCCCTTCACCCCGAGGCGAGGCCGACGAAGCGTGGGCGGAGGCATGGCGCTCCCGGCGCGCCTGGCCCACGAGCCAATCCCGCGTCGCCCAAAAGGTGCAAGCCAAGCCCAGGTAGAGCCAGAAGGCGAACCAAGAGCTGGGCGCGTTGTAGCTGTGGGGCAACCAGGCAAGGTAATGTTCCCGGTACTCGAACCGGGACTCCCGCGGCAAATAGACCGCCCGGGCATTGATCGCGCTCACTAGGCACCACGCCACGATCAATCCGCTCAGGATCGCCAGTGCCACGACCAAGCCCTGGTGTGCCCCCGTCCCCCAACGGGCCGGGCGGTAGCCGGTCCGCCACCGGACGACCCATTTCGTCGCCAGCGCCGCCCCCAGCAGATAGCCGCCCACGTTCATGGTCCACATGGCCCATTCCTGGGTGGTGCCAAAGGCCCACGGGGTGAAGACCACTAGCGCGTACAGCAACCCCTCAGTCACCCCATCCGCGACGCGATAGGGGAGAGGCGTGCGGAGGAGTCCCGGGCCGCCGCGCGAAGACAAGGCCGGAGCCCGGGCGTCGATGCCGGTTTCAGTTGGTTTGCTCACAGGTATCGCGGCCGGTAACTTCCACCCCGAGGACCAGTCCAAAGCTCGGCCCCGGGCAGGCGACACTCCGTGCCCGTCGATTCGTACGGGTCGCCAGCTACCAAACCCATGCAATCGCCTAAGCTGCTTGGATTACGGGAGAAAAATCCGACCACCCGAGTATGGAAAGGGACGGTTCGGCGTGTCAAGGTCCCCTGGCCCAGCACTTCCCGGCGTGGGACGTGCAGCGGCGGTGTCACCAGCGATTGATTTGGGTCAAGGTGGCCTCGTAACCGCCAGTCTGGAATGGGTGCATGGCACACGAGCCGGATTCAGCGCGGGGGAGGGTGCTGGGAGCGCATTCCCAGGCATGAAGTGGTGTGGCACCCACGGGAGCTTGATGGCCCTGGCAGTGGGCCTCTTGAGTGAACTCACCGGCGTTCGCGCCAACGACTCCGTCGCGGGTGTGCCGGCGCCGGGCAACGGCATGCTCGCACCCGTGGCGCTGGCGGCCTCGAGCGAGGGCGCCCTCGTGTACGTGGCCGCTGAGGCGGCCCAGGCGATCTTGGTCGTCGAGACCGCCAGCGGCCAACTCCGCGCCAGGTGGAGTGTGCCGGGCATTCCCTCCGGCTTGGCGCTCGCACCCGACGGCGCTCGTTTGTACGTGACCTGCGCCAGCCCCAACAGCCGCGTCGCGGAACTCGCGACCCGCACCGGCCGATTGCTGCGGAGCCTCCCGGCGGGCCACACCGCCCTGGCCCCGGTGATCAGCCCCGACGGCCAGACCCTCTACGTCTGCAACCGATTTGACCACGCCGTGGAGGTGATCGGGCTGGCCGGCCACCCGAGGCTGCACCGAATCCCGGTCTTGCGCGAACCAGTGGCCGCGGCGCTCACGCCGGATGGGCGTTGGCTGGTGGTGGCCAACCACCTCCAGGCCGGACGCGCCGATGCGGCCAACGTCGCCGCCGCCGTGAGTATTATTGACACTGCGGCCGGCCGTGTCCTCCGCCACCTCGCGCTCCCCAACGGCAGCGGGCTCTTGCGTGGCGTCGCGCTCTCGCCCGACGGCCGCTACGCGGCAGTCACCCATCTCCTCGCGCATTATTATCTGCCCACCACCCAGGTGGATCGCGGCTGGATGAACAGTAACGCCCTCAGCCTGCTGGACCTTGCCCACGGCGAGTGGCGGACCACGGTGCTCCTGGACGACCTGGATCAAGGAGCTGCCAACCCGTGGGCCGCCGCGTGGACGAGCGACGGCAAGCTGCTGGCCGTGAGCCACGCTGGCACTCACGAGGTCAGCCTGATCGACGCGCCAGGCCTGTTGGCCAAGCTGGAGCGAGTGCCTCCGGCGCCCAGCTTGACGACTAGTGCCAGCGACCCGCCACAGACCGGAGCGCTCTCACCCCCTGACGACCTGGCGTTCCTCCTGGGCTTGCGCCGGCGCGTCGCCCTCCCGGGCCAGGGGCCGCGGGCGCTCACCCTGGCTGGTGGGCGTCTCTGGGTCGCCAATTACTTCTCAGATAACCTCAGTGTGATTGACCCCACCGCCCCGGCGCCCACGGCCATCGCCGTCGCCCTCAGCCCGCCGGCGCCGATGTCGGAGGTCCGTCGCGGGGAGAGCCTGTTCAACGACGCCACCCTCTGCTTCCAGGGCTGGCAGAGCTGCGCCAGTTGCCACTCCTCCGATGGCCGGGCCGACGGCCTGAACTGGGACCTCCTCAACGATGGTATCGGCAACCCGAAGAATACCCGCAGTCTGCTCCTCAGCCATCGCACCCCGCCGGCCATGGCCCAGGGAGTGCGGGACAGCGCCGAAACGGCGGTGCGCGCCGGCCTGCGCCACATCCTCTTCACCGAGCAACCCGAGGCGGTCCCGCAGGCACTGGATGCCTACCTCAAGTCCCTGGCACCGGTGCCGAGCCCGTATCTCGCGGGGGGCCGCCTCTCGCTTCCGGCCCGCCGCGGGCGGCGGCTCTTCCAAGATCCGACGGTCGGTTGCGCTAACTGCCACCCGCCGGCTCTCTTTACCAACCTCCAGTCCTACGATGTAGGCACGCGCGCCCCCTTTGACACCGTGGGGACGTTCGACACCCCGACCCTGGTCGAGCTATGGCGCACCGCCCCTTATCTGCACGACGGTTCCGCCGCCACCATCCAGGAGGTGCTCACCACCCGCAATCCCCAGGACCGTCATGGCCATACTGCGCACCTTACGCCGAAGCAACTCGAGGACCTGGCCATCTACCTCCTCTCGCTCTGAAACGGCGGAGTCACCGACACGCATCATGCACTTGCATCTCCACGACGATGGGCCACGGTTTGCCACTCGCGCGCTGCTGGCCGGAATCGTGCTGCTGGGCCAGCTCACGACCGCCGCCACCGTGCCGCCAGCCTCGCTGCTGGCGCGGAGCCTCGCCGGCCCGATGCACGGCGTGGATGAGATCGTGTTCGCCCTGCGCCAACCCGGTAAGGACCCGCACTGGTACGCCAACTTCAGCTACTACGCCGCCGATCCGCACCGCAAGGCTTATGGCGAAGGCGGCCGGCTCTGCCGCCTTAATCTGCGGACCGGACAACTCCAGACCCTCCTGGACGACCCTCGCGGTGGAGTGCGCGACCCGCAGGTCAGTTACGATGGCCGCCGCATCCTCTTCGCCTACCGCCGCGGGGGCACGCCGAACTACCTGCTCTACGAGATCCAGGCCGACGGCAGCGGCTTGCGCCAGTTGACGGAAGGGGACTACGACGACTTCGAACCGACGTACCTCCCCGACGGGAGCATCGTCTTCGTCTCCAGTCGCTGCAAACGCTGGGTCAACTGCTGGCTCACCCAGGTGGCGGTGCTCCACCGCTGCGACGCCGACGGGAGCCACCTCCGGCCCCTCTCCAGCAACAACGAACAAGACAACACCCCCTGGCCGCTAGCCGATGGGCGGTTGCTTTACACCCGCTGGGAATACGTGGACCGCAGCCAGGTCGATTACCACCATCTCTGGACCATGAACCCCGACGGGACCAGCCAGATGGTCTATTACGGCAATTTCCACCCCGGCACCGTGATGATCGATGCCAAACCGGTCCCCGGCACCGACCTTGTCGTGGCCTCCTTCTCCCCTGGGCATGGACGGACCGAACATGATGGTGTGATCACGCTCGTCAACCCCAAGGCCGGCCCGGATACGGTCGCCGCCGCCCACCCCGTGAGCCGGAGCGCGGACTTCCGGGATCCGTGGGCCTTCTCGCCGGACTGCTTCCTGGCCGCTCGGGGCCCGACGGTGGTGTTGGTGGACGGCCAGGGCAACACACAACCTCTGTTCGCGCTGTCCGCGGCTGATCGCGCCGCCGGCCTCCAGTGTCACGAGCCGCGCCCGCTGGCCGCCCGGCCCCGCGAGCGCCTCATCCCCCCGCGGGTGGACTTGGCGCAAGGGACAGGCCGGCTGCTCCTCGCCGATGTCCACGTGGGCCGCAACATGGCCGGGGTCCAACCCGGCGCCATCAAGAAGCTCCTGATCCTCGAAACCCTCCCGATGCCCGTCCACTACACCGGTGGGATGGAACCGATGACCTACGGGGGGACCTTCACCCTGGAGCGGATCGTGGGGACGGTGCCGGTTGAACCCGACGGCTCGGCTTACTTTGAACTCCCGGCCTTGCGGAGTTTCTTCTTCGTGGCCTTGGACGAACACGACCTCTCGGTGAAACGCATGCAGAGCTTCGTCACGGTGCAACCGGGGGAAACCACCAGTTGTGTGGGCTGTCACGAACAGCGCACGCGCGCCCCGGACTACGCGGCCAAACCCACCCGAGCCTTCCGCCGCCCGCCCAGCCGCATCGCGCCCATCGCCGACGTGCCCGACGTTTTGGACTTTCCCCGCGACATCCAGCCCATCCTCAATCGGCACTGCCTCCAGTGTCACGATTACGATCAGACCAACCACGGTGGCGTCTTTCTCTGCGGGGATGAGGGACCGATGTTCTCGATCAGCTACTTTACCTTGATCGCGCGCAACCAAGTGGCGGACGGCCGCAATCGGCCCCAAAGCAACTACCCCCCGCGCGCCTTGGGCAGCGCCGCCAGCCCGTTGTTGGACAAACTGGAACCTAGCCACCACCAAGTCCGAGTTTCGGCGCACGAAAAGCGGCTGGTCCGCCTCTGGATCGAGACCGGCGCGACCTTCCCGGGCACCTACGCCGCCCTCGGTACCGGCATGATCGGCAGTTACAGCGAGAATCAACTCGATCGTTCCGACACCCAATGGCCCGCCGCCGCCGCGGCCACAGCCACCCTCCTGCGCCGGTGCGGTGGCTGCCACACCGGCCGCCTCGCCCTCCCCCTCTCCGCTTCCGCGGAACAGGTTCGCCCTCCCTGGGAATTGATGGAAAAGGACGACCCGCGGCGGCGCCTCGCCCGCCACCTGCTCTACAACCTGACGCGGCCGGAGAAGTCCCTGTTGTTGCTGGCGCCGTTAGGGAGGGCCAGCGGCGGCTTCGGTTTATGCCGCAGCGTGCCGGCCGGCCCCGCCGCCCCGGGCGCGCCGGGCGCCGTGTTTGCCCATCGTGACGATCCTGACTATCAGACCATCCTCGCCGGCATCCAAGCAGGCCAAGCCTACCTGACGCACATCAAGCGCTTCGACATGCCGGGGTTCCGCCCGCGGGCCGATTGGGTGCGCGAGATGAAACGGTACGAGATCTTACCAGCGGACACCCCACCGAATAGTCCGGTTGATGTCTATGGGGTCGAGCGCGCCTATTGGGCTTCCTTTTGGTATCAGCCTCCCGAACCCCTCACCTGGTAGCAACGCTGCGTGGATCGCCCAGCCCGCCGCCCTCTCGCGGGGCGGGCCCAAGCGTAGGCGGAAGGGACCCCGCCGTGGTCGTTCGCCTACCTGCGAGGGCGGTCGCGG
>JAJXTA010000229.1 GCA_021784265.1 bacterium
CTTGGCTTTGGCTTCGGCTTCGATGCGCGCCTTCTCATCGGCCGAGCGTTGTTCTTCCGCCTTACGCCGCGCGGCGGTCTCCTGGCGGGCCTTTTCTTCGGCCAGGCGTTTTTCCGCCTCGAGTTTTTGAGCGCGGGCGGCGGCCTCGAGCCGAGCTTTTTCACGGGCGGCGGCCTCGGCCTTGGCTTTGGCCTCGGCGGCCGTGCGCGCCCGCACCTCGGCTTCCGTTTTGGCCTGTTCCTCAGCCAAGCGTTTGAGCGTGGCCGGCGCGGCCGCTTCCGCGCCCGGGCCCAAGGTGGGGGCGGCCGGGAGCGGCACCGGCTTGGCGCTGGGGTTGCCCCAGTTAATCTTGTTCGCGAACGGGTCTTGGCTCAGCACCAAGCCCCGGGTCTCGTTGAGAATCCAGAACATGACGCGGTCGGTAGTGATCTGGGGGGGCACGCCCGGTTCGTCGTTGAAGTAACGACACTTGACGCTGATCAGGCCCTTGCCGGGGGTGATCAACGTGGGGTTGGCACCAAACCAAGCGGCCACGCCCCGGGCCCCGCGTTTCTCGAAGACGGGGATGATGTAGGCGCGGGGGCCGGCGGTGCCGTCGTAGGTGTAGTCCGCCGTGAGGATGACCTCGGTGCCGTTGGCGGTCGGTTTGGAGACGCGGAGGTTGTACACGCCGTTGGCGGCGCGGGTCGGGGCGTAGGCCGGCGGGATGAACTGGCGCTGGGCCCAGGCGCCAACGCTGCTCAGGCCAAAGAGGCAGAGGCCGACCAGCAGGGCCTTCGTCGGTTGCATGGCGGTGGTAGGTTGAGGTTGCACGTGGACGGTGTGTCGGTTGCGGTAGTTCAAGATGGTTCCAACCGCCCGCGCTGTCAAAGCGCTTTTCGGCGTTCCTGAGCCGTTCCACCGGGGGATGCCGCCCCGCTCGGCGGGTGGTGGGTACCCGCCCGCCGCCGTTCGCCCTAGACGAACTTGCCTGGGTTCAAGACCCCGTGCGGGTCGAGGGTCTGTTTGAGGCGGTGGTGCAGGGCTTGGACGGCCGGGGACACCGCCTGCGGCCACCACGGTTTCTTGGCCAAGCCGATCCCGTGTTCGCCGGTGACCACCCCACCCCAGGCCAAGACTTGCCGGAAGAGGTCGCTCAAGGCGGCCGCGCCGCGTTCCTGGGCGTCCGGCAGGGTCTGATCCACCATGATGTTGACGTGGATATTGCCATCGCCGGCGTGGCCAAAACAGGCCACCGGCAAGCGATGGCGACGCTGGAGGCGCTGGGCGAAGTGGAATAAATCCTCGAGCCGGCTCCGGGGGACGGCGATATCCTCATTGAGCTTCGTGAGCCCGGTGTCGCGCAGGGCATAGGAGAACTCCCGCCGGACTTGCCAGATGCGCTCACAGGCCACGGCTCCGAAGGCCCGGTCCACGAAGCGGGTGCCTTGGGCCGGCACTGTTCGGGCCAGGGCCCTCAGCTCGCCGCGGACGGAACGTTCCTGGCCATCCAGCTCGACGATGAGCATGGCTTGGCACCCGGCGAGGCGGGCGCTGCCCGTCCGGCGGTGCGCCGCAGCCAGGGTGAACCCGTCGGCCACCTCCAGCGCGCAGGGCAGGAAGCCGGCGGCGAAAATCGCCTGAATCGCGTTGACGGCCGCCCGGGTCGAGGCGAAGCCGACGGCCAGGCACGCCCGGAACGGCGGCAGTGGGAGTAGCTTGAGGGTCGCCTCGGTCACCACGCCCAGCAGGCCCTCGGAACCCACAAAGAGGCGAGCCAGTTCGAAGCCGGTCTTGTTCTTGTGGGTGCGGCTCCCCAGGCGCACCAGGGTGCCGTCCGCCAGGGCGACCTCGAGACCCAGGACGTAGTCGCGGGTGACACCGTATTTCAGGCAGCGTGGACCGCCGGCGTTGGTGGCGATATTACCGCCCAGGGTACAGTCGGCCCGGCTGGCCGGGTCTGGCGGATAGAAGAGTCCCCGGCGCTCGACAGCGGTCTGCAGGTCCGCCGTGATCACCCCCGGCTGGACCACGGCCACGAAATCGCGGGGGTGGATTTCTCGGATCCGGTTGAGTCGCGCCAGGGAGAGGGCAATGCCGCCCTGCGCGGGCACGCATCCTCCCACGTAGCCGTGCCCGGCGCCGCGGGGGGTCACCGGAATCCGCTGGGTGTGCGCGTAGCGGAGGATCGCCGTGACGGCCCGGGCGGAGCGGGGCAGCGCGACGGCTTCCGGGCGATGATGGGCGAACCATTTGTCGCCGCCATGCGCCTCGCAGGTGGCGGTATCGAGGCGCAGCTCGCCCGGCCCGAGCTGAGATTGGAGCCGACGGAGCACGGTCAGCGGCGAGCGACTCATGAGGCGGTTGAGGTGGGGGGCGTCAATAGACCGCGCGCATCGGCTTCGTAGGGGTCGGGCACCTGGACCAGAATGCCGCCGGTGCCGACCGAATAACAGTCCGTCCACAGGGCGGCCTGGTCGTGGACCAGGCTGGCCGGGATCCCCGCGGCATCGAGACGGGACCAAGCCAAGTCGGCCTCGGCGGCGGAGAAGGTGCGCAGAACGGTTTTCACAGCCCGGGACGGGGGAGCGGTTGGTGCGGTGACACGCGATTAGGCGGCAGCAGCGGTGCGGGGCTCGGCGAAGACCATCACGCCGGCGCCGGTTTGGAGCAGACTCACCACTTGGACCTCGACTTGCTGGCCGACCAGGCTCTGGCCGTGGTTGACCACGACCATGGTGCCGTCGTTGAGATAGCCGACGCCCTGGCCCTTGTCACGGCCTTCACGCACAATCCTGAGGCTGAAGGTTTCCCCCGGCAGGATCACCGGCTTGAGGCGGCTGGCGAGGTCGTTGATGTTGACGTGGCGCACGGACTGGAGTTCGGCGATTTTACCCAGGTTGTAATCGTTGGTAAATAACCGGGCGTCCAGGGCGCGGGCCAGCCGCACCAGCTTGCCATCCACGGTGGCTTCGTCCGTGAAATCGCCCTCGTGGATTTTGACCTCGTGGCGCGGGTTGCGCTGTATCCGGCTGAGCATATCCAAGCCGCGGCGGCCGCGGGCGCGGCGGATGGGATCGTTGGAATCGGCGATCTGCTGGAGCTCTTTCAAGACAAACCGCGGGACGACCATCACCCCCTCCAGGAAGCCGGCTTCGACCAACTCGACCACCCGGCCATCCACAATCACGCTGGTGTCCAGGAGCAGGAGGTTCTCCGGTTTGCTTTGGGAGGCGAAGCGGACGTAGGGGATGATGAGACTGAAGTCTTCCTTGTTGCTCCGCATCGCCAAGACCATCCCCAGGTAGCCGAAGCCGACAAAGAGCCCCAGGCGGATCAGCCAGCGCACCGGGCGATCCTCGGCGTAGATGAACAGCTCGGACCGGTCCACCAGCCAAGCGATGACGCTGCCCACCGAGAGACCGAAGGTGGCGGCGGAGAAGGCCCGCAGGGAAAAGCCCTTGACCATCTCATCGATGGCGATGAGCAAGCCGCCGAAGCCGAAGCCCATGAGGATGCCCCAATACCATTGGCCGACCAAGTCCGGCTGCACCTGGCTGACGGCGTAGCCGCCCAGGACGCAGAGCGACAGGAAAAAGAGGCGGATGACCCAGAGCGACATGGGGCACCCCTCACGGGGCTTTGCCCGGCAGCGGGAGGGCCTCCTCCCGGCGGGGTTTGACCTGGCGGGGCTTGTAGAGCAGGCCGAAGCGAGCCAAGTTGCTGCTCACCACGGTCAGGTTGCTGATCATGAGGGCGGCTTGCGCTTGCATTTGCGTGTCTTTCAGCATGCTGCCGGCCAAACCCTTGCCGGCCTGCAGGTCGGTGAGCAGATTGTTGCCCTGCCGGGTAAGGGAGTCGATGTTTTTTACCACCGTGGTGAACTGGCCCCGGTTGGTGGTCACGGTCTGTTCCAGGTCGCGGGCGACGCGGTTGAGCTGGTCGGAGAAGACGACCAGGTTGCTCACCCCGCGGGTGATGCCGGGGGCGTTGGTATCTAACAGCCCGTCAAAGGTGCTCATCGTGTCCAGAGCTCGATCGGACAAATGGCGGAAATTAGCGACGGTGACGGTCATGTGCTCGAGGGTGGCCGGGGCGAGGAGGTTAGTGTCCAGGCGAGTGATGGCCTCGTTGAGCTTGCGGGTGGTGTCGTCGATGCGGCGGAGGAACCCGGCGGCCGCCCGGGCGGTCTGCTGGAGGTTGAACGGCTCCTCGCAGGTGACACTGGCTCCCTCCGGCAGGGCCCAGGAGGTGTCGCTGGCGTTCAGATCGGTCAGGAGGTTGGTGGGCGGGGTGATGGAGATGTATTGATCGCCCAGGAACCCGGCCTGTTCGATCTCGAAGACGGCGTTGGTGGCGATGAGGTAGCGCTTGAGAATCCGCAAATGCACCACCACGATGCGGCCACCCCGGCTCAGGTCGGTGCCCTGCACGGAACCGATGGGCACCCCGGCCATGAGGACCGCGGCGCCGCGTTTGATGCCGCCGACGTTGCCGGTGCGCAGGATCAGCTCGTAGCTGGGGGTGCTGAAGCCGACCCCTTTGCTGAACTTGATCAGCAGGGCGGCGAGCAGCGCCAGACCCACGAGCACGAACAAGCCCACTTTCCATTCCAAGCGTGATTGGCTCATAGCAAAGGTTCTTTGGGCGGATCGGCGATTCCGAGGACGAATTGGCGCACCACGGGGTCGCTGGAGGCGAAGATCTCGTCGGGCGTGCCGCTGGCGTGGAGCCGGCCTTGGTGCAACATGAGGATGCGTTGGCCGACGCGGCGAGCGCTGCGCATGTCGTGGGTCACGACCACCGAGGTGACCTGGAGGTGCCGACAGACCCGCAGGATGAGCTGGTCAATGCTGTCGGCGACGATCGGGTCCAGCCCGGTCGTCGGTTCGTCGTAGAGGATGATCCGGGGGCGATAGACGATCGCCCGGGCCAACCCGACCCGTTTGCGCATGCCGCCGGACAGTTCGGCCGGCTTCATCGTCTGCGTGCCCGGCAGCTCGACCACCGCCAGGGCTTCCTCGATCCGGCGGTCGATCTCCGCCGGGCTGAGCGTGCCCTCGCGGCGCAGCACGAACCCGACGTTGTCTGCCACCGTGAGGGAATCGAACAGGGCGGCGCTCTGGAAGAGCATGCCGAACTTGCGCCGCACTTCGAGCAACTGGCGCTCGTTCATGCGCTCGAGGTTCTGCCCGTCCACCCGCACCTCGCCGGCGTCAGGTTGCAGGAGGCCGATCAAGTGCTTGAGCAGGATGCTCTTGCCCCCGCCGCTGCGCCCGATGACCACCACCGATTCCCCGGTCTCCACGGCAAAGCTAACGCCGGCGAGCACCGGCTTGGGCCCGAAGCTCTTCCGCAGATCCCGCACCTCAATCATAGAGCTGCACCAAGCGGGCGAGGAAGAGGGTGAGGAAGAAGTTGCACATGAGGATGGTGATCGAGGAATAGACCACGGCCTCGGTGGTGGCGCGGCCCACCCCCTCGGCCCCTTCCGGGCAGGTCATCCCCTTATAGCAACTGATGGTCGCGACGATGAGGCCGAAGACGACCGATTTGACCAAACCGATGAACATGTCCTGGGCGCCGGTATAGCGGAGCATGTTATGGTACGAATAGGCGGGGTCGATCCCCAGCAGGAACGTGCCGACGCCGTACCCAGCCAGGTTGCCGAAGGCGATTGATTCCGCGGTGAGC
>JAJXTA010000230.1 GCA_021784265.1 bacterium
AGGTCGAACGCCAAGTTGGCCACCACCGCCGCCAGGGTCAGGCCCGGCCAACTCCGGGGATCGCTCCGGAGCAGCACCGAGGCGAAGAGGCCGCTGGGCAACCAAAAGCCGACAAACGGCAGTGGCTTTAGGGAGAGTTGCGCCCCGAGGATGGCGCTGCCCAAGTAGGCGGCGCCGAACGCCAAGGCCCGCGGCCAAGCGGAGCCTAGGTGGGCGGCTGGCGGCGTGGGCGGGGGGGAACCGGCAGTGTGCGCCACGGACGGGGGTTCTTGTTCGGGGTTATCAAAAGACCACGCCGCGGAACTGGCTCAAGTTCCGTGCGGCGGTGCTCAAGGCCGGCCTGAGCAGTCGGGGTCAGTTTGTCTAAGATGCATCCAATGCGGGACGCTTTGTGCGGCCATACTGTGGGCGAAGCCGGCTTCCTTGGCGAGAGGAAACTGACTACCCCGCCAGCCAGGCCAGCCAGGAGCTGCCGAGCTGCCGTGGGCTGGGCGCTTTTTCGTTGTCCCGCTGCGGCCCCGGGTTAGTATCCGGGGAGTTCGACCTTGATGCATCTTGAACCGCAGAGTTCCGTTGCGACTCGGCCTTCGCGTCGGACGCTTCGCCGGGGGTGGCCGGTGCTCCGACCGGGCCGCCCCCGAACGTTCGGCGTGATCCTGGCCGCAGTGTGCGGCTGGGCGGGGCCGGTCGGCACTCTGGCTTGGCCGGGCGGTTCACCGGACGTCGCCCTGCCCGCCGAGGATGAGCAGCTCCCCCACGCGATGCATGGCCCCATGCAAGAGCACCCACGGGTGACGGTGGGCCGGGAGGGCGCCGACGTCCTTGGCGGCGATAATCGCGCCCTGCAGGCGGCAGTGGATTACATCGCCGGTCTGGGGGGCGGGGTCGTGGAGATCGGGCCGGGGGAGTACGCGATGCGTGATTCGTTGCACCTCCGCTCTTTTGTGACCGTGCGGGGCACGCCGGGCAAAACCATTCTGCGCAAAGCGCCGGGCGTGGTGTCGCCCCTGGCGGTGGACGGCGACTATGGCGAGGAGCAGATCACGGTGGTCAATGCCGCGGGGTTTGCCGTGGGGGACGGGGTCGCGGTTTGGGACAACGGCGCGGGCGGGTTTCACACCACCGTGGCGCGGATCACGGGGCGAACGGGGAACACCTTTTCGTTGGACACACCCCTGAACGCGGACTGCACACTACGCGGCCAGGCGCAAGCCGCGACGGTGTTTCCCGTGGTCAGCGGCTACCACCTCCAGGGGGCCCGCGTCGAGAACCTCATCATTGACGGGAGCAAGGAGCAAAACGTGGCCTTGAACGGGTGTCGGGGTGGCGGGATCTTCCTCTATCGGGCCTTCGGGACGGTGATCAAGGACTGCGTGGTCCGCCGGTATCACGGGGACGGGATCAGCTTCCAACAGTCCAACGATGTCTTGGTGGAAGGGTGCGTGAGCGAGGAGAACACCGGGCTGGGTTTTCATCCGGGCAGCGGCTCGCAGCGGCCGGTGGTTCGGCAGTGCGTGGCGCGCGGCAACGGTGAGGACGGCCTGTATCTCTGCTGGCGGGTGCGGCATGGCCTGTTCGAGAAGAACCTGTTGGAGAACAACGGGCGCTACGGCATCTCCATCGGGCACAAGGATACCGATAACCTCCTTCAGGAGAATGAAATCCGCTCCAACCGCGCCGACGGGGTCATGTTCCGAGACGAACCCGCGCCCTTGGCCGGCCACCGGAATCGACTCGAACACAACGTCATCGAAGACAACGGCAACCAAGCCGATGCCGCCGGCATCCGGGTCCGCGGCGCGACCAGGGATTTGGTGTTTCGCGACAATATCATTCGCGACACCCGCCCGGCGTCCGCGCAGAAGCAGCGGGTGGGCATTCGGATCGACGCCGATGCCGGGGAGGTGACGTTGGTTGGCAACACCATCCAGGCGCAGACCCAGATCGAGGATCAGCGCCACGCCCACCCATGAGACGGCAGGAGCAACCACGCGCCGGGCGCCCGCCAACGCAAGCCGATCTGGCGGGGAGGGCCGCCGGTTTGCGGGCCGAAGTGCAGCGCGTGGTGGCGGGCATTCCGGTGCTCGACATCCATACCCACCTCTATGATCCGGCGCTGGGCGCCTTGCTGCTTTGGGGCATCGATGAGCTGCTGGTCTATCACTACCTGGTGGCCGAGACGTTCCGGCACGGGTGCGGCCGGGTGGGGAGCGAGTTTTGGCGCCTGAGCAAAACGGCCCAGGCGGACTTGGTGTGGCGGACGTTGTTTCAGGAGAACTCGCCCCTCTCGGAGGCGTGTCGCGGCGTCCTCACCACGCTCCACCGCCTGGGACTGGACGCGCACCAGCGGGATCTGCCGGCCTTGCGCCGCTGGTTTGCCGGCTGGAAGGTCGAAGCTTACGTGGACCGCTGCCTGGAACTGGCGGGCGTGCGCGGAGTAGTGATGACCAACTCGCCCTTCGACGAGCTGGAAGGCCCCGCGTGGCTGCGCGGGTGGAGGCGCGATTCTCGGTTTCAAGCGGCGCTCCGCATCGATCCGCTGTTGTTGAATTGGCCGGTGGCGGCGCGGCAGTTGGCCGAGTGGGGCTATCGCGTCCGTGCCGACCTGGGCGCGACGACCCGCGGCGAGGTGCGCCGTTTCCTGGCCGACTGGAGCCGCCGCCTCCAGGCGCGCTACCTCATGGTCTCGCTGCCGCCGGACTTCCAGTATCCGGCCCGCGCGGCCTCGGCCCGGCTCATCGAGCAAGTGGTGTTGCCGCACTGCCAGGAATCTGGCCTCCCGTTTGCCTTGATGCTCGGGGTCCGCCGGGCCGTGAATCCGGCCCTGCAGTTGGCGGGAGACGGCGTGGGGTCGAGCGACCTGGCGGCCCTGGCCAACCTGTGCGCGGCCCACGCGGGGAATAAGTTCCTGGTCACCGTCTTGGCGCGCGAGAATCAGCACGAGCTCTGTGTGCTGGCCCGCAAGTTCCCGAACCTGCACATTTTCGGCTGCTGGTGGTTCACCAACGTGCCGGTGCTCGTCGAAGAGATTACGCGGTTGCGGGTGGAGCTGCTTGGGCTGAGCTTCACCGCCCAACACTCCGATGCGCGGGTGCTGGACCAGGTCATCTACAAGTGGGACCACGCGCGCGCCGTGGTGGCCCAGGTGCTGGCCGACGAGTATGTCCGCCTCGCCGCCACCGGGTGGACGCCGGCGCCCCGGGACATCGAGCGCGACGCCCAGCAGGTGTTCGGCGGGGCGTTCGAGCGGTTCTGCCGGGGGTAGGGCGGCGCGCCGGTTCCGCCGGCCGCCCTGCCTCCGGGCGGTTCGGGTTCCTGACCGCGGCGTGTGAAGCAAGCTGAGTCCAAGCCCCTCTCTCCGATGAAGCCCGTAGCGCGGCTGGATCAGGCCCTCGTCGAACGCGGCCTGTGCGCGAGTCGGGAAAAGGCCCAACGGGCGATCCTGGCGGGTCAGGTGCGAGTGAATGGGCAGCGGGCCGACAAGGCGAGCGCGCGGGTCAGGCCCGCGGATGACCTGCGCCTTGTGGCCTCGGAGCGCTATGTCAGCCGCGGTGGCCTCAAGTTGGAGCATGGCGTGCGTGAGTTTCACCTGGACCTGCGCGGGCTGGTCGCCCTGGACGTGGGGGCTTCGACCGGTGGGTTCACCGACTGCCTGCTCGCCCATGGCGCCCAGCGCGTGTACGCGGTGGATGTCGGGCGGGGTCAACTGGCGTGGCGGCTGCGGCAGGACCCGCGGGTGGTGGTGATGGAGGGCGTGAACGCCCGGCACCTGCGTCCGGAGAGTTTTCCCGCCTGCTTCGCCCCGGTCGATGTGGCGGTGATCGATTGCTCGTTCATCTCGCTGCGCCTAGTGTTGCCACCGGTGGTTGCGCTGGTTCGGATTTCCGGTAAGATCGTCGCGTTGATCAAACCCCAGTTCGAGGCGGGCAAGGCCGAAGCCGACCGCGGGGCTGGGGTCATCAGCGACCCGGCGGTGCATCGGCGGGTGCTGGAGGAGATCGGCGCCTTTGTGCGCGCCCAACCGGCGTGCCGCTGGCTGGGCGTGGTGGAGTCGCCGATCCGCGGGCCGGCCGGGAATCTTGAGTTTTTAGCATGCATTGAAAAGACTAGCTGAGAAAATCCAACGGGTGGGGGTGGTGGCCAACCCGGCGAAGCCCGCCGGCCGCCAGGTCATTCGCCGTGCGGTGCGGCTGATTCTCGGCGCGGGACGCGAGGTGCGCACCGAGCCGCTGACGGCCAAGCTGGTGGGATTGGGCGGGGCGTTGGCGGACTGCGGCAGCGTCCCTGCCTTGGCCGCGGAATCGGACCTGCTGTTGGTGTTTGGCGGGGACGGCACCATTCTGGGGGTGGCGCGCGAGATTGCCGGCACGCAGACCCCGCTGCTGGGGATCAACCTGGGGACGCTGGGTTTCCTCACGGCGACCACCGCGCGGCGTCTGCCCCAGACGTTGGAGCAGCTCTGGGCCGGCCGCTGCGAGCTGGAGGAGCGTCCGCTGATCGCGGCGACCCTGCCGCACCGCCAGCCGGCCTTCCGCGAAGTGGCGCTGAACGACTTCGTGATCAGTCGCGGGACGGTGCCGCGGCTGATCGAGTTGGAGGTGCGGGTGGACGGGGAGTTGTTGACCAGTTACCGCGGTGACGGCCTGATCGTCAGTTCGCCGACCGGCTCGACCGCCTACTCGCTCGCGGCGGGCGGGGCGGTGGTGAGTCCCCAGGCGGAAGTGTTCGCGCTCACCCCGATCTGTGCCCATACCCTTTCCAGCCGCTCGGTCATCGTGAGCCTCCATTCGACCATCGAAGTGCGCCTGCGGAGCGAGCGGGTGGAGACCTTCTTGGCGGGGGATGGTCAGATGAGCGTGCGTCTGGAGGCGGGGGAGGTGGTGACGCTCACGCGGAGCGCCTGCACCTGCCACTTGGTGCGCCTGGCCGGGGCTTCGTTCTTCGATACCCTGCGCCAGAAGCTCAACTGGAGCGGTTCAACCTTGTGAGTCGGGCGCGGCCAACCGTGGTGTGGGCTGGGGCGGGAGTCGGCCGTCCGCGGCCTTGAGCCGCCCGGCCGCCCGGGAGCAGGCATGGTTCGCCTCAAGGACATCGCGCAGGCCGCCGGCGTCTCGGTCATGACCGTCTCGCGAGTCATGCGGGATTCGCGCGCTATTGCTCCCGCGACCAAGGCGCGCGTGCGCGCGTTGGCGGCACAGATGGGTTATGTGCCCGACATCATGGCGCAGGGGTTGCGGACGCGCACCAGCAAGCTCCTCGGTCTGGTCGTGCCCCATTTGTCGGACCCGATTTTTGCCCGCGTCACGGCCACGTTGGGCGAGCAGGTGGGTGAGCTGGGCTACGACCTGATCGTGGCGCACTCCTTGAATCTGACGGAGCGCGAAGAAAGCTGCGTCTATCGGTTGCTGGCCCGGCGGGTGGACGGGTTGTTTATCGCGCCGGTGTATCGTCCCACCGCCCAGGTGCCCGTGTACGACGAGCTGCGCCGACGCAACACGCGCGTGGTCCTGCTCGGCCCCCGGGCGCCGTTTTGTGCCGGTTTCGCCGCCGTCGAGACCAACGAGGCCGAGGCCGCTGGCAGCGGGACGCGCCATCTCTTGGAGCTGGGGCACCGGCGGATTGCCTTCTTTGCCGGCCCCGCAGTTTCGCCGGTGGCGCGGGCCCGGCTCGAG
>JAJXTA010000231.1 GCA_021784265.1 bacterium
CCGGCGCAGCAATTCCGCGAACCGTGCCAACCCCCGTTTCTCGTCGGCCCCGAGATGGTAGTGGATATGCCAGGAGAGATAGTCCTTGCGGAAATCGTAATCGTACCGGGTCGCGGTCGAGATGATGTAATCCAGCGTGTCGAGGCCGAAGTCCCGTGCCTCGCGCAGCTTGGCCCGGAGCGCGGCGTCGGCGGCGCCCCGGCGCAGGGCCCAGACCGCATAGACAAAGGGCAGCCGGGTCAGGTCATACCACGCGGCGCCCAAGTCCCAAAGCTCGTGGGCGTGGGGGGCCAAGGCGAAGTCCAGGGCGGGATCGCCGATCAGCAGCACGGCGTCGCACCCGCTGGCGTGAGCATACTCCGGCAGGGGAACGAACCGCGGACGCAACCCTTGCTCGGCCAACAGGACGCGCAGCAGATTCACGCTGGTGAGCGAGGCCGTGTCGCAAAAGACCTCCTGCACTTGGGCCAAGGGCACTCGGTGCGCCAAGAAGACGCTCTTCACCTCGCCCAGGGAGGCGATGGCGATGCCGTCGAGAATGTCATACCGATCCGTCAACAACACCTCGCTGACGCTGACCAGGGCGGCATCCAACTCGTCCCGCTGCAACAGCTCGGCCAGCCGCGACGGGGCCACGAACAGGACCTCCTCCTCCAGCCCACGGGTCAGGGGCGCCGCGTTCAGGTAGGGGACGGAGCCAAGGCGGAAGCGGGCCGGTGGTTCCCCGCGCCCCTCGGGGCGTCGGGTCTCGGCAGCGGTCACCGGGCGGTCGCGCCGCGCCGGCGCCTCCGGAGGGGACCCAAGCCGCCGCTCTGTCGCGGGCGCTTGCCCTGGACCCGTCTCGGGCTTGGCGCTGGTGCCGGTCATCGGTCTCCTAGCCGGTGGCGAGGTTCGCCTCCAGGACCGGCGAGGGCGGTCGCTCCGCCTCCGACACCGGGAGCGGGGTTTCCTCCCAGACCTTGAGCGGGGCGTAGAAGGTGTCCCGTTGCACCGGCACGCGGCCGGCTTCGCGGATCGCCCGCACGAGGGCGGCTTCGGTTTGCTGTTGCGGCCCCGCGGCGCCGGCCATGTGGAAGATGTGTTCCTCGAAGATGGTGCCGTGGAGGTCGTCGGCGCCGTAGCTCAGCGCCACTTGGGCCAGCTTCAGCCCCAAACCCACCCAGTAGGCGGTGATATGCTCGAAATTATCGAGATAAATGCGGCTGATCGCCAGCGTCCGGAGGGTGTCGAACCCGGTCGGCGGTGTCGTCACCGCGATCCCGTTGTGGCCCGGTTGGTACGCCAGCGGCACGAACCCGCAAAACCCCCGGGTCTCATCCTGGAGGCTGCGCAGGCGTTCGAGGTGATCGACCCGATCGGCGGGCGACTCGACGTGGCCGTACAGCATGGTGCAGGTGCTGCGCCCGCCCAATTGATGCCAGGTCCGATGCACGCTCAGCCATTCCTCGGCCGACTCCTTCCCGCGGGCAATCGCCGTCCGCACCGCCGGACCGAAGATCTCCGCGCCGCCCCCCGTGAGGGAGTCCAGGCCGGCCTCCTTGAGCTCGAGCAGCACCTGCCGGACCGGCTTGCGCGCCAGCCAGGCCAGGTGCAGCACCTCGATGGCGGTGAAGCACTTGAGTTGGAGCCGGGAGTCGAGGGCGCGTAGTGCCCGGAGCATTTCCACATAGTAACCGAACGGCAGAGACGGGTGCAGCCCGCCCACGATATGGAGCTCGGTCGCCCCCAGTGCCAGGGCCTCCCGCCCCTTCGCCACCACCTCCGCCACACTCAACTGAAAGCCATCGGCGTCCCGTTTCTTCCGGGCAAACGCGCAAAACTGGCAACTGAGAATGCAGTAGTTCGAGTAATTGATGTAGCGGTTGAAGATGTAGCTGGCGCGGTTGCCGTTCTTGCGTTGGCACACCACGTTGGCCATGGCCCCCAGGGCGTGGAGGTCCCGGCTCTGGAACAGCCGCTCTCCCTCCGCGGGCGCAAGCCGTTCCCCCGCCGCCACCTTGGCGTGCAGGTCGCGCAGTTCGCTCTGTCCGGTCAACAAGTTCATTGCGTCCAGCGAAACGCCGGAAAAACTACTTCCGCCACCGTCACGACCAGAAAGACGACGCTGATCACGGCATTGAGGCGGAAGAATGCGACATCGATCCACTTCAGGCTGCGCCGCCGGGCCAGCCAATGTTCGAACACCAAACAGCCCAGAATCAAGACCAACCCCGTCAAGTATGCCACCCGGAAACGGGAAAGCAAACCGAACACGCCCAGCGCCACCCACATGACCAAGTGGGCCAGGAAACTGGCCTTGAGGGCATTGGCGACCCCCCACCGCACCACCAGGGAGTGCAAGCCGTGCGCCTGGTCGAAGGCGTGGTCTTGGATCGCGTAGATAATGTCAAACCCCACCAGCCAGAACACCACCGCCACCGCCAGGATCAGCGGCAACACGGCGCTCTGTTGCACCAGCAAGACCCCATCCCGAATCGGAAAGAAGGTGAAGTTGCCCCGGACCGCCAACCACGCGCCAATCGGCGCTAACCCCAGCGCCACCCCGAGATAGACGTGGGTGAAGTCGGTAAACCGCTTGGTGAGCGAATAGAAGCAGACCAGCACCAAGGCCACCGGGGCCAGGTAGAAGCAGGGCCGGTTAAGCAAGGCGGCGGCCACCACCAGCACCGCCCCCCCCGCCAGGCAGAGCGCCCAGGCCTCAAACAGCGACATCGCCCCCGTGGGCAGGTGCCGCAGCGCCGTGCGCGGGTTAGCGGCGTCGAACCGGCGGTCCACGATCCGGTTGAACGCCATGGCGCAGGTGCGGGCCCCGACCATCGCCAGGAGGATCAGCCCGAACACCCGCCCGCCCGGCCACCCGTACCGGTCGCGCGCCGCCACGGCCATCGAGGCCACGGCAAATGGTAAGGCAAACACCGTGTGCGAAAAACGCACAAACCGCAGCCAGACCCCCACGCGCTGGAATAAGACCGCCATGACCCGGGGCCTCAACTCAAAAGGGCGGAGCGCCCCTCCCCGCCTGGTACCGCGCGCCTCGGCGCCGGGGCGCCAGACGGTCCGGTCCCCTGGCCCTGCTGCCGGCGATCATTCCGCTTCCTCACCCCAGCGTCCCCCTAACCGATGGGCGATCCCCAGATGATCCAGTACCCGCGCCACCACCGTATCGACCACCTGCTCGACCGTCTGGGGCCGGCTATAAAAGGAAGGGTTGGCCGGCAGGATCGTGGCCCCCGCCAAGAGCAACAGCTCCATGTTCTTCACCTGCACCAGGTTCAGCGGCGTCTCCCGGATCACCAGGATCAGTTTCTTCCGCTCCTTGAGCATCACGTCGGCGGCGCGCAACAGAAGATCGTCGCTCACGCCGTGGGCGATGCGCCCGAGGGTGCCCATCGTGCACGGAATGATGACCATCGCATCGAAGGCATTCGAGCCGCTGGCGAAAGGGGCGTTCATGCTCTTGAGTTGATGCGTCACGACGCCCGGGCCGGCCCGCAAGCCGCCAGGCAGCTCTTCCTTGATCACCTGCGGGGCATAACGGCTGAGGACCAAGTGCAGTTCCCGCACCTGGCCGTCCAGGTTATGCAACAGCCGCTGTGTATAAAGGGCGCCGGTGGCTCCGGTGACACCCACGACGATTCTCATCAAGTTTGGTTCGCGACCGACCGCGCGGTCGTGCGTGCAGCCTAGCCGATCAGGCGGGCCCGTTTCAAGCCGCGGTCCGGCGGGTTGACCCGCGCCACCCTCCTGGTGACGCGCGCTCCCCGTAACGCCTCAACGCTCCGGAGCCTCACCCACCCCACCCCTTCTGGAGCGCATACGCCACCTCGTTCCAGCGCAGTTCCTTCTTGAACTCGCTGACCGTGGTCCGCTCGCCAATGAAGAGGTGTTCCACCCCGGCGATCTCGGCAAAATCCTCGAGGTGCTCGGGGGTGACGACTTGGCTGAACCCGGTGTGGTGGGCCCCGCCCGCATAGATCCAGCAGGTGGCGGAGACCGCCAAACTGGGCTGCGGGACCCACAGGGCGCGCGCCACGGGAAGCTGGGGCAGCGGGTGCGTGGCCCGAACAATCTCGACCGGGTTGACCACCAAGCGGAAGCGGTTGCCCATGTCGATGAGGCAGGCGTTGAGCCCCGGGCCGGGGCGCGCGTCGAACACCAGGCGCACCGGATCGGCCTTGCCGCCGATGCCCAGCGGGTGAACTTCCAGGCTGGGCTTGCGCCGGGTAATCGAGGGACAGATCTCCAACATGTGCGCCCCCAGCACCCGCGGCCCCGCCGGGGCCAAGTGATAGGTATAGTCTTCCATGAACGAGGTGCCCCCTTTCAGGCCCGTCCCCATCACCTTCATGGCGCGCACCAAGGCGCACGTCTTCCAGTCACCCTCGGCCGCGAAACCGTAGCCGTCGGCCATCAGACGTTGGACCGCCAAGCCAGGCAGTTGCGCCAACCCGTGCAGGTCTTCAAAGGTGGTGGTAAAGCCCTTAAACCCACCCGCCCGGAGAAACGCCCGCAGCCCCAGCTCGATCCGCGCCCCGGCCTGCAGTGATTCGTGCTGCGCGCCGCGCGGGGCCAAGGCGGGGGCCAGGGTATAGGTGGCTTGGTATTCGGCCAGCAAGTCGTTCACCTGCGCCTGCGTGACCTGCTTGATCTGCTGGACCAGGTCGCCCACGCCATACCCGTTGACCGAGAAGCCAAACTGAGTCTGGGCCGCGACCTTGTCCCCCTCCGTCACCGCCACCTCGCGCATGTTGTCGCCCAACCGGGCAAAGCGCGCCCCTTGCCAGTCGTGCCAGGCGGCGGCCGCGCGGCTCCAGGCCCCCAGCCGGGCCTGGACCTCGGTGTCTTGCCAGTGGCCCACGACCACTTTGCGGTTCAACCGCAGGCGGCTCATGATGAACCCATATTCGCGGTCGCCATGCGCCGCCTGGTTCAGGTTCATGAAGTCCATGTCGATGGTCGCCCAGGGAATGTCCCGGTTAAACTGGGTGTGGAGATGCGCGATCGGTTTGCGGAGGAGGCGCAACCCGTTAATCCACATCTTGGCCGGCGAGAACGTATGCATCCAGGTGATCAGCCCGATGCACACCGGCACTTGGTTCGCCTCCTGGCAGAGCGCCGTGATGGCCTCCGGCGTCGTCAGGACCGGCTTGAACACCACCCGGACGGGGAGGACGCGCCCGGTGTCCAGCGCGCGGGCGATTTCTTGCGAGTGCGCCGCCACCTGTTGGAGTGTTTCCGGCCCATACAGGTGCTGGCTGCCCGTCACAAACCAGACTTCGTAATGTTTGAGATCAACCATAATAGTTCGTTAGACCGCGTCCATCCACCGCCCATCGCGCCGGCGTCCCGCGCCCCGAGCAGCCGCGGTCCCCTGCCCCGGTCCCGCCCGGCCGCCACCGTCCACCCGGGGATCGGCTCCCCACGCCGGCTGCCAACGGCGGCGTTCTACCATCCCCCACCCTCCGCGTCGAATGAAACCCGCCGCGGCCGCATGCCCCAGGCCGGGCGGTCCGCCCCATCGCCGCGCCCGTACCTGCCGCGGCGGCCGACCCACCAGGAGCGAGTCCTTTTCTGCTTGAGGCCCTCGCCACCGCCGGACATAAAGAGGCCATGACAACTCGCTCCACTCTCTGGGCCACCACCCAACGAACGCTTCTGGC
>JAJXTA010000232.1 GCA_021784265.1 bacterium
CGGGCGGATGGCCAACGGGGACCGCGACCGGGGCCCCGAACCGGAGGCAGAGCGCTTCAACGATCTGTTGGATTTGGCAGATCTGCTTGCTCGAGGAGAGGATGAACGAAGCCAGGGTTTCCCAGGGGTCCTGGCGCAGCAGGCGCAAGCCGTGGACGGCGGCGCACGCGGCGCGCAGCGGGCCGTCGTTGGGGAAGCTGGCCAGGACCTGGTCCAGCGGCGCCTCGGTTTGCAGGTAGGTCCGCAACCAAGCGGCATTCGCCAGGGGCACGGCGGTTTGGACGGCGATGGCGCCGCGGGCCTGGGTCAACCTGAGCCAGTGGTGTTGGACAACGCCTTCCCACCCCGCGGCGATCGGGCGCCAGCGGAAAGCTTGGCCGCTGCTCAGCGTCAGGGCCAGGTCATAATCCTGGACCGGCAGGCGCCCGCGCCGGCCGGAGGGGGCGGGTTCAACGCAGGTCATGACAGGCGAAGAGCTGCAGGTGCCGGAGGACCTTGCCGCGGTACATCACCGGATGCCAGCCGAGGTCGGTGACGGAGCGGAACTCATGGACCAGCTCAGCCGGTGGAGGGGCGAGATGATCACTCTGGGAGACAAACAGGGCGTTTTCGCCGTGGCGCTCCTGGTAGCCGGGCCAAAAGTAAAACTGGTTCAAGGGCTGCGGGCTGGACAAGAAGAACACCAGGGGGGTCTTCGGCACCCCCGCCTTGGCCTCGGGGAGGTAAAAGGAAAGCAACCCGGCGGTGCCGTAGTGGTCGGCAATAATGAAGACCGGCCGCCCCTCCGCGAGGAGCTGGTGGCGCGCGTGCGCCACCACTTCCGCCGCTTGGGCCCAGCCGTGGACACGCCGCAGGGGATCGTCGGCGGGCGGCAGGCCGTGCCCGGTAATTCTGCCGATCAGATTCGTGTCGTGCAGCAGCACGACCGCCGCCAAGCCGGGAGCGGCGCCGGCGATCAGCCACGCCTTCACCGCACGCACCCCCGCCCGCCAGCGGGCATCGCCGTAGGCCACCAGCAGACAGAGGAGCGGCAACACCGCGGGGGCGATCCAGTTGGGTTGCACCCGGGCCCGCAGCGTGTAGAGCCAATAGCCCAGGAACAAGGGCGCGCCCATGCTCAGCAGATAAAGGAGGAAGGGCTCTTGCCGACGATGCCGCCAGACCATCACCACCGCCCAGATCATCCCGCCGAAGAAGACCGGATTCAGGAGCCCCGCTTCGGCGAGGGTGAAATCCAGAAGGAAACGGGCGGTGGGGTGCCAGGACTCGGCCAGGCCCGCGCGGTCGTGCAGGTGGTGCACGGTGATCCAGGCATGTTGCGCGTTCCAGATCAGCACCGGCAGCGCTAGGACCACTCCGACTCCAATCGCCAGATACGGCCCGGGCCGGCGCAGATGCCGGCGCGCCGGAGGCCAGAGCAGGAAAAACGCCCCAAACGAGGCCAGTTGGAGGACGGCGGTGTACTTGCTCAGGAAGCCCAAGCCAAGCCAGCCGCCGACCCACAGCCAAGGGCGCCAACCCGCGTCCCGTCGCACCGCGTCCCACCCGGCGACCATCGCCGCAATCCAAAACAACACCGAGAGCGGATCGATTGTCATCAGGATCGACCCGACCCCGAGGAGGGGCGTGGCCGCGGCCACCACAATGAGCCAGAAGCCGGCGCGGGCATTGACCTCGCGCGCGAAGAGGCGGAGGAGGAGCCAGCCGCCCAGGGCCGCCAACAAAGGGGCGAAGAACCGTACCCCGAAAGCGTTGTCACCCCAGAGCCGGGTGCCCAGGAATTGGGTGTAGGCGATCAGGGGAGGTTTGCTGTAATAGGAAAGGGCTAGATGTTTGGACCACAGCCATTGGTAGGCCTCATCTTCGCTCAGCTCGATCTTGCCGGCCGCCAAATACCCCCACCGGGCCAACAACAGGACCGCCAACAGCACGTAACCCAGGTGCAGCCACTGCCGCGCGGCCAGCGCGGCCGGGTCGCGGAGGGGCGGCTGGCCCGGCTGCCACGCCAAGGGGTCCAGACGCCGGTCGGGGTCGAGGAGCGACGGCTGCTGGCGGAACCAGAGTGGGAACCAAGCCTGACCGAGCCAGCGCCAGAGTCGCTCGAGCACCGCCAACCCCCCGATCCCGACGCAAGTCCCCAGCGCCGCCCCGGCCAAGACATCCCCCGGGTAATGCACCCCGACATAGACACGGGAAAAGCCGACCAGGATCGCCACGGCCAGCAGGTACCAGCGGCTGCGCCGATAGTACGCACCCGCCACCACCGTGGCAGCGAACCAGTTGGCGGCGTGCGAGGACGGCATACTATAACTGCCGCCCCGGCCCACTAACTCGTGAACGGCGGTCAAGGTGAGGAATGGCCGGGGCCGGGCAAAGAGGTGTTTGAGCCAATCGCAGGCGGCGTTATTGGCCACGCCGACGATCACCAGCAACAAGGCGACGCACCAGCGGCCGCGCGGCCCCCCCTTCACGACCAACCCCACCGCGACGAGTATCAAGGCCGGGACGAAGAGGGCGTTGCCACTGAAGAAGGGCATGACCCAGTCCAGGAGCCCGAGGCGCAGCGATTGATTGAGGAAGTGAAACGCGCTCGCGTCCAGGGATTGGAGCCAAATCATGCGCGCGGGAGAGGGCGATACGGGCGGCGGGCGGGCAAACCCGCGCCGCGCCTCAATAGACGATCAACGACCGTACTGGCGCTCCACGCAGGCGCTCGCGCCCGTGGAGAAAGGCCAACTCGATCAGAAAACGCGCCTCGACAATCTCGGCGTGGAGCCGGTGGAGGAGCGCCACGGCGGCCGCCGCCGTGCCGCCGGTGGCCAAAAGATCATCGACGAGCAGGACCCGGCTGCCGGGCTTGACCGCGTCCGCATGGATGGCCACGGTATTCGAGCCGTATTCCAGGTCATAGCTCTGCTCCAGCGTTTGGGCGGGGAGCTTGCCCTGTTTGCGCACCGGCACGAAGCCGGCCTGGAGGCGAAGGGCGGCCGCGGCGGCGAAGATGAAGCCCCGGGCGTCGATGCCCACCACGGCCTCCACCGTTCCGGGGGCGATGCCGGCCGTCAGATGCTCGATGCTGGCGGCGAAGAGCCGGGCGTCCGCCAGGACTGGGGTGATGTCCTTGAACTGGATGCCGGGCTTGGGGAAGTCGGGCACGTTGCGGATGGCGCACTGGAGGTCGGCGACGGTAGGCGGGGTTGGGTTCATAGACAGCGGCATCCCGGCGGCGCTTAGCTCGGGCCGCTCTCCAGCTTCTCCATCATCCGCCGGAGTTTGGAGAGGGCGATGTTCTGGATCTGCCGGATGCGTTCGCGGGTGACGCCGAACTTGGCCCCGACCTCCTCGAGGGTGCGTTCGGTCCCGCCGTCCAAGCCGAAGCGATAGCGCAAGATGGTGGCCTCGCGCGGATCCAGCCGCTTGAGCATCTCCTCGAGCATGAGGTTGACCGTCTTTTCCTCCAGCTTCTCGTAGGGATCGTCCGCTTTTTCGTCCTGCACGACCTCGGCGAAGCTGTTGGATTCATCGTCGCCGATCGGGGCGTCGAGGGAGGAGGGGCGGATGGAGGCGGTGCGCAGTTGGGCGACGCGGGCGGCGGTCAAGCCCAGTTCCTCTCCCAGCTCCTCGTCCGTGGGCTCGCGCCCGAAGATTTCCTGGAGTTTCAGGGCCGTGCGCCGCATGCGAGAGATTTTGTCCACCAAGTGGACCGGCAGGCGGATGGTCTTGGACTGGTTGGCCAGGGCGCGCTTGATCGACTGCTTGATCCACCAGGCGGCGTAGGTGGAGAGCTTGCCCCCTTTGGCGGGGTCGAAGCGCTCGACCGCCTTCATCAGGCCCATGTTCCCCTCGTTGATGAGGTCCAGCAGGGGCAGGCCCAGCCCGTCATAGTCGTGGGCGATCTTGACCACCAAGCGGAGGTTGGCCTTGATCATGTGCTCGCGGGCCTTCTTGTCGCCGCGCTTGATGCGGGCGGCCAGCTCGATCTCCTCGGCGGGCGTCAGGAGCTTCACCTGTCCGATCTCCCGCAGGTAGAGCTTGATCGCCGTGTCGCCGTCGTAGGAGCCGCGTTCCTTCGGGCTTGGGTCGAGCGACTCTTCGTCGCGGGGCACCCGCATCGGTTCCTCCACGCCGGCGTTGGCGAGAGCTGGCGGCGCGGCGGGTGGCGAGGCCTGAGGAGCCGGAGTTGGAGCCGGGGGGCGGGCCGAGCCCCGCGGGCCGCCACGCGCCTTGGCGGGGCCTTTGCCAGCTCTGGTCTTCACAGCCATAATTCCGCAATGAGACTGCTTGGGCTCGCCAGGAGGCGCAAGCAAATTAGCGGCCGCCCCCTCGCTCCGAGGCGGGGCGGCCGGGCGCCCCACGCCCCGGGCGGTGTCATCGGCAAAAACTCTCCGCCAGCGCCACCGCCTTGAGCATCGCTTTGGCCTTGTTCACCGTCTCGGTGAACTCGCCCTCCGGGGTGGAGTCGTTGACCCAGCCTCCGCCCGCTTGCACGTAGGCGCGGCCATCCTTAAGCAGGGCTGTGCGGATAGTGATGCAGCAATCCAAATTGCCGCTGAATGAGAAGTAACCTACACACCCGCCATAAGGCCCCCGCTGGGTCTGCTCCAGCTCGGCGATGATCTGCATCGCCCGGATTTTTGGGGCCCCGCTCAGGGTGCCGGCCGGAAACGTGGCGCGCATCAGGTCGTAGAGGGTGCGGTCGGCCGCCAGGCTCCCCTCGACCTGGGAGACGATATGCATCACGTGGCTGTAGCGCTCGATGATCATCAGGTCCTTGACCCGGACCGAGCCGTAATCACAGACCCGGCCCAGGTCGTTGCGCGCCAAGTCCACCAGCATCACGTGTTCGGCCCGTTCCTTGGGGTCCGCCAGCAGCTCCCGCTCGTTGGCTTGGTCCTCGGCGGCGGTCTTGCCGCGGGGCCGGGTGCCGGCGATGGGGCGGATTTCCACCCGCCGGTCTTCACAGCGGACGTGAATCTCGGGCGAGGCTCCCACCAGGGCGAAGCCCTCGAGTTCCAACAGGAACATGTAGGGCGACGGGTTGATCGAGCGCGCGGCGCGATAGACATCCAACGCCGAAGCGCGCACCGGAGTCGAGAACCGCTGGGAACCGACCACCTGGATGATGTCACCGGCGGTGATGTAGTCCTTGGCGCGGCGCACGTTGGCCAGGAACTGCTCGCGCGGGACGTTGGAGGCGAACGGCACGGCCGGGACCTCTGCCGGGACGGTCGCCGGATGCTGTTCGGTCGGCTGGCGGAGCAGGTTCAGCAGGCGCTCGATTTCCGTGGTGGCTTGGCGATAGGCGGTTTCGGCGCCCTCCGGACCCTCGCAGTGGGCATTGACCAACAGGGTGATCGTTTGCGCCACCCGGTCGAACACGAGCAGCTCGTCGGCGATCAAGAAGTAGAGGGTCGGCGTCTGGAGTTCGTCCTCGGGCGGGCGGGGCACCACCGGCTCGATGTCATGGATGAACTCGTAGCCCAGATACCCCACCGCCCCGCCGGTGAAGCGGGGTAAGCCAGGCAGGGGCACGGCGCGGTAGCCGGCCAGCACTTGTTCGACCACCACCAGACCGTCCCGGACCACCGGCGCCCCGGGGATGGCCGGGCCGGCGGCGGTGCAGAAAGTCCGCACCACGCCCCCCGGT
>JAJXTA010000233.1 GCA_021784265.1 bacterium
CCGTGTTACCGCCGTGAAAGGGCGATGTCCTGGGCCTCTAGACGATAGGGTCGTCCGAAGGAGCGGCAATATAGGCTCGCTTAAGGCAATGTCACGCCAAAACCTCCCTGGTGCGTGGCCGAATTGCGCCAAAAGTCTTGTTACCCGGGAGAGGGGGGTACACCGGGGGAATGGATACGTCGCGCCAGAAGTAACTGTTACCGTGTCGGGTGATGGACCCAGCCTGCGCCATTTTGGCGCGCTGTAGCGCACAAATCCGGCGGTTAAACGCCGCGCCAAGCTCAACCGCACCCAAGAACCGGCATTGAAAGTGCTATAAAATGAGGCATGGATATCAAGGCAATCAAGTATCGGACCAAGACCGAATTGCTGATGGCCCTGGCGCGACGGCGCGAAAAGCGCTTGGCGGCCCTGTCCAAACTGGCGGAGCAGGGTCGGAGCCAAAACCGCGTCGAGGGGCGCATCGGCAACCGGGCGGGGCTGGCGGGCTAACGCCGGTCCCCAAACCCTATGCCGCGCTCAGCAAGCGGAGCGTCGGGGAGTGCGCGTCCGGGTAAATCTCGGGCGGGGGGCGTACCGCGTACCGGCGCCTGCGGCCTCCCCGACCCGGGCGCGGCATGCGCGGGCAGGGTTGGGGCGGGAACGCGCCGTCGCCAACCTCGGGCGGACCGCGACCCTGAGGAGGGCGAGGCACGCGTGTCCGCCAACCTCAGCGCCAGAGGTGTTTCGGGTAGCGGCGTTGCAGCTCTTGTTTGATGCGCGGGTAGTGTTCGCGCCAAAAGCCGGGCAGGTCCTGGGTAATCTGCACCGGGCGCATGCTCGGGGCTAGAATATGGAGGACAAGCGGAACGCGGTTCCGCGCGATGCGCGGCGTGGCGGTCACCCCATACAGTTCCTGGATCCGCAGGGCGAGGTACGGGGCGCCTTCCGGCGGATAGATGACCCGGGCAGAGCGACCGTTGGCGAGGGTCACGCGCTCCGGGGCGTGTTGCTCGAGCAGCGCCTGCTGAGGAGGGGAGAGCCAAGCTTTAACGGTGGGGAGCACTTCCCGCTCCTTGAGGTCACGCTGGGAATAACTCCCGAGACAGACCTGTTCGACGAGGTTCCGCCGCTCCTCCGGGCCGATGGGCGGCAAGCCAAGCTCCGGACACCACTGCTGGAGGCGGTTGAGGCGCAGAATCCACTGTTCAACCCCTTCGTCCCAGTGTTTAAGCGCAAGGCGGCCTTGGAGAACCTCCTCGGCCAGAATCCCGGCGGCGACGGCCGCCGGCGGGGTTTGGAGGTGCCGCTCTCCAATGGCCAGGTCACGGAACGTGACCGTCTCAACGGCTTGGACCCGCTTGGCGACGGGATCGAAGCTGGCGCGCGGTGTCCGCTGGATGTCGGACGGAAAGAGTTCCAAGAGCCACTCCGGGTCGAGGGCAGTGGCGAGCGAGAGGATGGTATTCAGGGTGCCGGCGGCGGCTTCGACCTCGCGCACTTCCGCCGCCACCAAGAGAGGGGCGCGCACCACGCTCTCGCGCGCGAGCTGGCCGCCCCGGCCATGCACCAACTCGCAGCGCAGCGAAGTCTCGTCCGGCCGGCGCGCAACCCGGTCCGAGAACCCGATCAGGACGCACTTGAGGAGCCCGGGGCCCGGGGAGGCCGCGCGGTTGACCTTCAACCCCTCCGCTTGGGCAATGCGCAGGAAATGTTCGAGCACCGGCCCCACTTGGCGCGCTGCCGGGGCATGGATGCCAGCCTGACGGCAGGCCGCGGGGTCGAAGTTGTTCCGGCGGGCGTAATCGTAAGCGGCCATGAGCATCCAGAAATCCGAGGGAGCTTGGTCCCCGGCGAGGTCTTGGCGGACCCCCTCGACCTCCCGGCCGGGATTCCGAACGAGCAGGTCGCGGCCTTGGGTCAACGCCGCCACTAGGGCTGCCGGGTGAACACAGTCGTAGTCCTCGGCTGCCAACAGCATCCGGGCGTAACGCGGGTGGAGAGGAAAGGCGAGCATCCGTCGGCCCAGGGGCGTGATGTGTCCCGCCGGATCCAGCGCGCCGAGGTCGGTGAGGAGCGTTTCGGCATCCTGCAGGCGTGGGGCCGCCGGGGGCTCCAACCACCGAAAGCGCTGGAGGTCGGTGATCCCGCCCGCTTTGAGGGCGAGGACCACCTCCGCCAAGTCGAGGCGTTGCACTTCGGGCAGCTCGTGGCGCGGGCGCTCCCCGTGCTCGGCCGCTGCCCACAGGCGCAGGCAACGGCCCGGAGCGGTGCGTCCGGCGCGTCCGGCGCGTTGGTCCGCGGCGGCCTGGCTGATCTTCTCGACGAGCAAGGTATTGATTCCGCGGTGGGGGTCGTAACGGGGCACGCGAGCCAAGCCACTATCGATGACCAGCCGGATGCCCTCGATGGTCAACGAGGTCTCAGCCACGTTGGTCGCCACCACCACCTTTGGCTGCCGGTAATTGGCCACCGCCGCGTCCTGGTCTCGGGCCGCCAGCTCACCGTGCAAGGGCAACCGGAGGTAACCGCGCGCTTCGGGCCGGTCGCCGAGGGCGGCCAGGGTCTGTTGGATCTCGTACACGCCGGGCATGAAGATCAGCGCATCGCCGCTCCCCCCGGCGCGCACGTGTTCGGCGAACGCCTCCGCGGCCCGCTCCCACACCGGCCAGGTGTCGGAGCGCCCCCGGTGGGGGGCATACTCGAGGTTCACCTCGAACTGACGCCCGGCGGAGGTCACGGTGGCGCAGGGCGTCAGATAGCTCTCCAGCACGCGCGTCGGGAGCGTGGCGGACATGACCAAGATCAGCAGGCCCGGCCGGGTCGTGGCCTGGAGGTCCAGGGCTCGGGCCAGGCAGATGTCGCCGTCCAGATGCCGCTCGTGGAATTCGTCGAACACCAGCGCCGAAACCCCGTCCAGGCCGGGGTCGCGGACCATCTGGCGCAGGAGAATCCCCTCGGTGACATATTTGATCCGGGTGCGGGCGCTGGCGCGGTTTTCAAAGCGGACCTGGTAGCCGACCTCGACCCCGAGCTGAACGCCACGCTCGTGCGCGACGCGGGCCGCCAGAAGCCGGGCGGCGATGCGGCGAGGTTGGAGGATGACGGCTTGACCCTGGCCCAACAACCCATGATCGAGCAGCATCTGGGGTACCTGGGTGGATTTGCCCGAGCCGGTAGGCGCCTGCACCAGCACCCGCCGATGAGCCCGCAAGCCGGCTACCAGGCCCGGCTCGATTTCGTAGATGGGCAGCGGTTCGGCCAAGCGGCGAGGGCGGCGAGCATGGGGCCGCCAGGACCCCGGGGGCAACCCCGGCGCGTCAACGCTCGATTTCGAAACTCTCCAGCACCAAGTGGGTGGGATTGACCGGCGTCAACTGAATCGAACCGCAGTGGGGACAGACGTTGGGGAGTTCGCTCAGCTCGAACTGCCGTTGGCACCCCTCACACCGGACCAAGCCCGGCACCCGGTCGAGCACCAGGTTGGCCTCCTGGAGCAGGCGGCTCTCCTTTTTCACCACGTCGAAGCAGAACCGCACGTGCTCGGCGTCGTGGCTCACCAGGGGATTGTAACGCAGGCGCAAGCTGCGGACGCGCTTGGCCCCTTGCGCGGTCGCCTCCTTCTCCACGGTCGTGACCAGCTCGCGAACGATATGAACCTCGTGCATAAATGGGTCGGCGGCAGTCCGGGCTCAGGTGGATGCCGGTGGGGGTACGGGTCGGGCCGCCCCGGGACCCGGGTGACCCCGGCTCAGCCCCTGCCGGGCACGCACGGCGGTCTCGACCGAGCGTGTCACCTCCGGCAACGCCGCCTCGAGGACCGGGGTCAAGCGGTTTCCCAAAGTGAAGGGATCCTGGACCTCGACAGCGAAGATGGTGACCCGTTCCGGCATCACCAACCCCAAGGCGGCGCCCAAGGCCAGCATCTCCCCAATCCCGGCACAGTGGGGGGAGACCGAGGGCGTGACGGGCAACGCGGCGCCCTCGAATTCATGGAGATAACCCGGGGCCGCTTTGCCCGTTTGGATGGAATCGACCACAATCAGCTCCCGGTAGCCCTCGATCAGGTCCAACAGGCCCAGGCCCATTTCCCCGGTTTCTTTGACCGCCACGTCCAGGGTGAGAGGCAACCGCCGCCTCAATTCCCGCACCACGTTCAGGCCCATGGCGTCGTCCGAGAGCATGTCGTTGCCCAGGCCCAGGACCAAGACCGCCGCCGGGGGCGGTGTGGGCGCGCGCGGCCCCACCGGGCTAGACTCCGCGGCCACGGGAGCCGGGGGGGGGTCGGTCGGGGTCGGGGTCGGCTCCAGACCGGCGCCGGTCGTTGCTCGTTTGGTTGCGCCCATACCGTCGCACCCTACCACGGCTTCCCGCCGAGTGCCAGGGTTGAAAACGACCAACCCGCGCAGACGCGTCCGGGTGGCCTCAGCGCGCGACCCGGCTCGTGACCCAGATCAACCCGCGCGACGCTCGCCTCCGCCTTCGCGGATTAAACCACGCCCCGCGGAAGGCTCGCGAGCCGTCCGGCGGGCGGACGCGGGGCTAGGGAACAGCCGAGTTGACGCCGGCCAAGGGGCACGGTAACTTCGAGGCATCGGATCGATGATTGCCGCTAAAGCCACCGCCAGTTCCTCCGCCGCCGGTTACCGTATCGGCGATGAGCGCCTGATCCGCGTGACCACCAGCGCCGCCGAGAAGGTCCGTTCCCTCCTCACCAAGCAGGGCCGTCCCCAGGGCGTGCTTCGGGTCGCGGTGCTGGGCGGTGGTTGCTCGGGCCTGCAATACAAGATGGACTTGCAAGACCAGCCGGCCAGTCGCGACATCTTGGTGGAAAGCAGCGGCGTCAAGGTGGTCGTGGACCCCAAGAGTGCCCTCTACGTCACCGGTTCGGAGTTGGACTATGAGGACGCCCTGCAAGGGGGCGGGTTCAAGGTGCGGAATCCCAACGCCGCCACCACCTGTTCCTGTGGCGAGAGCTTCAGTGCTTAAGCGGGGGCGGGCCACCGGGGTGCGCCGCCGCCGAGTGGAGCGGTTCCGACCCTGACAACGCCGCCGCCGTGGATGCCGCATCCTCCGTAGATTACTTCGCCCTCCTCGACGAGCCGCGGCAGCCCTGGCTCGAACCGGAGGCCCTCAAAACCAAGTTCCTCGCTCTCTCCGCCCAGGCACATCCGGACCGGGTCCATGGGGCCGAGGCTGCGGAACGGCAGGCGGCGAATGCGCGGTTCGCCCTGCTCAACGCCGCCTATAAGGCGTTGCGCGATCCCAAGGAGCGGCTCCTGCACCTCCTCGAACTCGAACTCGGGGCTCAGCCCAAGGACGTGCAGCGGATCCCGCCCGGGACGATAGACCTCTTCGTGCAGGTCGGCCAAACGTGTCGCGAGGTGGACGCCTTCCTGGCAGCCCGGGCGCGGGTCAACTCCCCGCTGGCTAAGGTGCAGATGTTCGAGCGCGGGATGGCCTGGACCGACAACCTCACGGCCGTGCGGCAGGACCTCGACCGCCAGCGCCACGCCTTGCTCGGGGAGCTGCGCCAGCTCAATGACCTGTGGGCAGCCGCCCCACCACCGGGGTCCCCCGCGCGGCGGGCCGCCCTTCCCCTCGAACGGCTCGAGGCGGTGTACCGGCTGCTCAGCTACCTCGGCCGGTGGACGATGGACCAGCG
>JAJXTA010000234.1 GCA_021784265.1 bacterium
GGGCCCCCCCCATAAAGCAGTGCAGGGCGTTTCGCATGGGGCGGGCGCGGAGCCTGCCGGGGCGGGCGGGCGGGGTCACGCCTTTTTCGCGGTGAGCGCGGCATTGAATCACCCGCGGGCTCTGGCACACTCTGCGGCCGATATGCGTCACGACCCGATTCCTTCGTCGATGTTTCGCGCTCACCGGGAGCGGCTGGCTCAAGGGCTGCTTCCCAACAGCCTGGTGGTGGTCAACGCCAACGATCTGCTCCCCACCAACGCCGACGGCACCCTGGGGGCGGTCCCCAATTCAGACTTGTTCTACCTCAGCGGGGTCGAGCAGGAGGAGAGCATCCTGGTGCTGTATCCGGACGCCGACGAGCCCAAGCACCGGGAGGTGCTGTTTTTGCGGGAGCCCCGGGCGGAGCTGGAGGTGTGGGAAGGGCACAAGCTGACCAAGGCCGAGGCGCGGGCGCGCGGCGGGATCGAGCAGATCGAGTGGCTGGGGGAGTTTCCCCGGCTGTTCCACCGGCTGATGTGCGAGTGCGAGCACGTCTATCTCAACACCAATGAGCACAAGCGGGCGGTGGTGCAAGTCGAGACCCGCGAGGCGCGTTTTGTGGCCGAGACCCGGCGACAGTACCCGTTGCACGATTACCAACGGCTGGCCCGGCTCCTGCATCGGCTGCGGGCGGTCAAGTCCGAGGCGGAGCTGGCCTTGCTCCGCCGGGCCTGCGCGATCACCGCGGGCGGGTTTGGGCGCGTGTTGAAGTGCCTGCGGCCCGGGGTGAGCGAGGCGGACCTCGAGGCCGAGCTGGCCCACGAGTTCATCCGGCATCACGCCCGGTTCGCCTACCTGCCGATCATCGGCAGCGGCCGGAACGGGTGCGTCCTGCACTACGTGGAGAACACGGCGGTCTGCCGCCGCGGGGAGATGGTCTTGCTGGATGTCGCCGCCAGCTATGCCAATTACAACGCCGATCTGACGCGCACCCTTCCGGTCAGCGGTCGGTTCTCGCGCCGCCAGCGCCGGGTGTACAACGCCGTCCTCCGGGTGCTCCGGGCGTTGAGCGCCGGGCTGACCCCGGGCAAACGCCTGCGCGACTGGCAAAAGGAGGCCGAGCAACTGATCGAGAAGGAACTGGTCGATCTCGGGCTGCTGAGTCCGCGCGAGGTGCGCCGCCAGGACCCGGACAAACCGGCCCTCAAACGCTACTTCATGCACGGGGCCGGACACCCGTTGGGCCTGGACGTGCACGATGTGGGACTCACGACCGAGCCGATCCAGGCCGGTTGGGTCATGACCGTCGAGCCGGGCATCTACATCCCGGAGGAGAATCTGGCCGTGCGCTTGGAGAACGACGTGGTGGTGCGCGCCGACGGCAACGTGGACCTGATGGCCGACGTGCCGATCGAGGCGGACGAAATCGAGGCCCTCATGCGGAGCTAAGCGCGTGGCCCTTTCGGCGCGGGGGCAGCGGTGAGGTCTAGCGCGGGGGAAGCGGGGAAGCGTCGGACCGGGCTAATCTGCTTGCCCCGGCGCGGGATTCCCCCACAATGCCGCTCGGTTCGGCTCAGGCCCGTGGGCGATTGGCGCAGCGGCTAGCGCGTCTGCTTTACACGCAGTAGGTCGCAGGTTCGAATCCTGCATCGCCCACCAGCCTGGCCATTCGTGAGGAGGCGCTCACAAGGTCAGCGAACCGACTCTGCCTCTTCACTCGTGCCGGCGGGACGTTCGGGAATAGGTGCCATGTCAACGCCGCGTGACGGTCGGTGGTCGAGGAGGTCCGAAGGGACAGATCCTGGTGATTCGCGACCCGGCCGGGGGATGGGCGGGTATGCCCGGCAGGAGGTCCAAGTGCGGCCTGCCGATTTAGAGGGAGGAGAGATCACCCGGGTGGGTCGTTTTTCGTGGGTGGTGACATCTTCCTCCCCGGGCAGGTGTTGATCGTTGGCTTGAGGCACCTTACAGGCACGAGAAGCCGGCGGATCCGGCTGGAAGGCGGAGCCTGGACCGGACCCGGGCCGTCTGCGTCTGGCACAAATAGTGCTACTTTTTAGCTGGGTGTTGGTAAGGGCGGTGGGTGCGACACTGCTGCCCGAAGAGCGGGAAACGTCGGAACCTGGATTGGCGGTGCGCTATGAAGAGGAATCGATGGCGGATGTTGATTGCGTGGTTGTGGCTGGGGCTGGCGTGCCAATCTGGCGCCGGCCAGCCGGTGTATCAACCGTATAGCTGTACGACGTTGGCGGGTCGGGCAAGCGCAGGCGACGATGACGGATCCCCGACCGTGGCGCGGTTCAGCGGGCCCAAGGCGGTGGCGTGTGACCGTAGCGGCAATCTCTATGTGGCTGATGCCGCGAATGATACGATTCGGGTTGTATCAGCCACTGGGGTGGTGAGGACCTTGGCGGGACATCCCGGTGTTGCGGGCAGCGCGGACGGGGCCGGGAGCGCCGCCCTGTTTACCAATCCGGGGGGTGTCGCGGTGGACAGCGCGGGCACCGTGTACGTGGCGGACACTGGCAACCACACGATCCGGAAGGTAACTCCAAACGGCGTGGTCACAACCCTAGCGGGCCAGGCCGGTGTGCCTGGGAGTGCGGACGGGGCCGGGAGCGCCGCGCGCTTTGCCGCGCCGGAAAGCGTGGCGGTGGAGAGTGCGGGCGCGGTGTACGTTGCCGACACGAGGAATTCGACCATCCGGGTGATCTCGCCTGCGGGGATCGTGAGGACGCTGGCGGGAGAGGCGGGTGCGCCCGGCGGTACGGACGGCCTGGGGAATGCCGCCCGCTTTAACCAACCAGCGGGCGTCGCTGTGGACAGCGCCGGCAACGTCTTTGTGGCCGATACTTGGAACGGCACGATTCGGCGCATCACCGCCGCAGGTTTGACGACGACGCTGGCGGGCAGCCCTGGCACGGAAGGGATCTCCGATGGCGTCGGGACCAACGCGGGCTTCTATCTCCCTGAGGCTGTGGCAGTGGACAACGGTGGGAACGTCTATGTGGCGGACACCCGGAACCATACGATTCGGGCCGTAACGCCCGCGGGTGTGGTGACGACGCTGGCGGGCGAGGCGCGCGTGGAAGGCAGTGCGGATGGCACGGGGGACGCGGCGCGCTTTAACTGGCCGGGCGGGGTCGCGGTCAACGCGGCCGGCACCCTGTACGTGGCGGATACCAGCAACAACACCATTCGGCAGATCGCGCCCGGCGGCATGGTGACGACGCTGGTGGGACTTGCCGAGAGTGCGGGGGCCAGGGATGCGACCGGTAGCGGCGCACGGTTCAACGTGCCGTGGGGGGTGGGGACGGACAGCGCTGGCAACGTGTATGTGGCGGACAACGCCGACGGGACGATCCGAAAGATTACGCCGGGCGGTGTCGTGACCACCTTCGCGGGCGTGGCCGGTCAGTTGGCCAACGTGGACGGCCTGGGTACCACCGCCCGGTTCGCGGGCCCAGCGGGTTTGGCAATCGATGCGGCGGACAACATTTATGTCGCGGATTGGGCTGTCTGTACGATCCGGAAGATTACGCCCCAGGGAATCGTAACGACTTTGGCGGGACAGGCTGGATCCTCTGGCTCTGCGGACGGAACTGGGAGCAGTGCCCGCTTTAATGAGCCGGTGGGAGTAGCGGTCGATACGGGTGGGAACGTGTATGTGGCAGATCAAGCCGACAAGGTCCGCAAGATCACCCCCGCTGGCGTGGTGACGACGCTGGCCCAACTCAAGGCAGCGTCCACGGGGTTCAGTGTCGTTCAAGATGTCGGGGTGGACCGAGAGGGCAATGTGTACGTGACGGACACCGCGAATGCCGTGGTGTGGAAGATCCCGCCGGGGGGTGCAGCCTCGATCCTCGCTGGACAGGCTGGGAGTTTCGGCGACGCCGACGGGGTGGGCAGCGCGGCGCGGTTTGAACGCCTGTGGGGGCTGGCCGTGGACGGCGCGGGCAACGTCTTGGTGACGGACTATTACTCCATCCGGGAGATCAGCTCCGCTGGGGTGGTGACAACGCTAGCCGGGCTAGCCGGCAGCGGGGGGAGCACCGACGGGACCGGCAGCGCCGCCCGTTTTGTTGCGCCAGAAGGGGTGGCGGTGGACGGGGCCGGCAACCTCTACGTGAGCGATACGGCCAACAACACAGTCCGGCGCGGCTTCCCACCGCTGAAGCTAGCGGTGGCGGGCACCGGGCATGAGGTGAGCGCTGGCGTGTTTGGTTTGCCGGTCCGCGGACCGGCGGGTCAGACCTTGGTCGTGGAGGCTTCGATCGATTTAGTGAGCTGGTCGCCGGTACAAACCAACGCCGCGGGGGGCGCCTTCACCTTCAGCGATCCAGCCAGCGGCACCAACCTCCGCCGCTTCTACCGGGTCCACGCTCCGTGAGGCGTTAGGCTTGTCAGCGGCGGCCGGTTATTTCTGCCGGGAGCCGTGGGCCCTCGCGGGCGGAGCCGGCGGCCAGCCCGCTGAGCGGGGGAGGCGCGGCGGCGGTTACTAGGGTAGCGTGCCCCCGGGCCTTCAGCCAAACCAAGAGGCGTGTGGGCGGCCGCGCGTCGGCACGGAAGGGGTGACACCCGCTTCGGCGGCGGGCCGAACCAGTAACGCCGCAGCCGCAGGCGATTGGCTGCGCAACTGTCTTGGCCAGCTCCGGCGGCCGGCTGGCCGCTCCGCCCCTGTCGTGGGCCACCCCGCGGCTTATGACACACAAGGCCGTTGACCGCTGGCTCGGTCCGTGGTTCATTGGGCGCAGAACATCAGGAGCGGCCTCGCGGTGGCGAGGCCCGGCAACCGGCGGAGAACAGCACGGTGCCCGGAGTCAGCGCGCGTGCGCTGGCTCGATGCGCGGGGATGATTCCCCGAATTATGTTCTCTCCTGATGCGTTCACCATCGGACGCATGAGCACAACTCGCCTCGCGGTCCGGGTCGATCCCGGCAACCGCAATCATCATCTCTGGAACAACCACGGCACTTGGTGGGTACACTACACCCTCCACTTGCCCGACTCGACCAAACAGCGGGTCCGCGCCTCACTCGGCACCGCCGACGTGCGCCAGGCCCGCGCGTGGCGCGACCGACTGATGGCCACAGCAATCAGGAGGGTCGTATGAATTCGCCCAGGCTGCTGGACTCGCCGCCACCCAACCAGGCCAGGGCGTGGGAAGAACTGTGCCGGGCCGCTGCGGACCAAAAGCTGGCGCTTCTCCAACGGTCCCGCTATAACGACGAAGACAAGGTGCCGGTGATTTGCCGCCAGGAGGAAAGCGGCGGCAAAGCCAGCTTCCATCCGTTGGGCCTGCTGTTCGACGGCAACGAGGAAGGGCTGATTGAGGCCTGGTGTTCCCGGCAGGAGCCGATGACCTACCCGCTCCGCGTGGCGGCGTTCAACGACCATTACCTCATCCACCGGGTGCGTCAGGCCGAGGTCCGCGGAAGTTTCCTCCACCTCACCTGTGTCGAGAACACCGGGCGTTCTTATCGGGGCCCGAAGGCGTTCCGGGGCGAGGCTGGAGGACCGCTGCGGGCGGCGACCTTGCTTCGGCAGAACGGTCTCCAGTCGGTTGAGCAGATCATGTTCGTGGTGGGCTACCATCACGGCGGGTCTGGCCGCGGCGGGATTTGCATGCTGCTGTCCACGCTGAATGAC
>JAJXTA010000235.1 GCA_021784265.1 bacterium
CCGAACCACATTACACCCTCCTCATCGCGATGGATCGCCTCGATCCCGAGCGTGGCGTCCGGGGACATGAACTGCACGAAATGCCCGCCGGTGGTGGCGCCAGCGGGGGGATCGTAACGTACGAGGCGGTCGCCGCCGAGCCAGAGCGAGCCGGTCCCCGGGTCTCGCCAGATCGTGGCGAGGTTCCCAGGGACGCCGTCGGCCTCGCCAAACTGCGTGAGGTTGGTGCCCTCGAGCCGGACCAGCCGCGCACCATCGCCCGCACCACTGAGCCAAAAGACCCCGGTCGGTCCCTCGAGGATAGCGTTGACGTACCGCAGGGGCAGGCCGTTGGTGGGGGTCAGGTAGCTCCAGAGGTTCCCCCCGGTCCCAAGCGCCGCGGTCGGAGCGTAGCGCGCGACGCCGCCTGGCCCGCCAAACCAGAGCCGGCCCCGATGGTCCCGTAGGACGGCGGCGACGTGGTCGCTGAGCAGGCCGGTGCGCGCCGTGAACGTCTGCCACGCCCCGCTGGGTTTTCCCCCCATCGCCGGCTGGAAGCGCGACACGCCACCCTCCGTGCCGAACCACACCTGTCCGCCCGGTTCCGGACACACGCTCAGGACACTGTTGTTCGCCAGCCCGTCCTCGGTGGTGAAATTGACGAACCGCCCACCATCGAACTGCGACACGCCGCCCGCGGTGGCCAGCCACATGGTGCCGTCGGGGGCGAAGGCGATCTGCCGGACATCGTCATCGGCCAGCCGGTCTTGGTAGGTGAAGGCGCGCCAAGACCCCTTCTTGAAAGGAGCGATCCTGAGGGACCGGTTGGTCACGGGTTGGTCGGCTTCGACGTCCAGGAACTCGTTGGTTCCGGTAAAGTCCACCACGCCGCCGGGCACCGCGGCTTGAAGCCGATACAATCCCGGCGCCAGATAGAGGAACTCGAAGACGCCGTTCGTGCCCGTCACGGTCACGTTGGTGGCCAGTGGTGGTGGCGGTGCCGCCAGCGTCAACGAGTGGGACGCCCGGCGTTGGTCGGCGTCGAAGGCCAGGTGAAAGAGCACTGCCGGTGGGATGGCTTGCTTGGGCAAACCCTCCGCCGCCCAGCTTAGAACGCACGTGGCCGCTCCCGCCGCCTGATAGTACTCCAGCCGCAGGTCGTGGTAGCCCGCTGCGAAATCGAGGCCGACACGTTTCTCACCCGCAAAATAGTCCGTGGCCAGAACTTGGGTTCCATCCAGGAACAACCGCGATCCGTCGTCGCTGGCCAGATAGAGGGTGTAACGATCGGCCCGGGTGACCCGCAGCTTGCCCGTCCATCGCACGGCGAAATTCTCGGTCACCCCGTCGAAGTCGAAGGCGTCGGCCTCGGGGAAGTCCACCTTCGGATCAACCCGAACGGCGTCGGGCGGGGCCGCGAACAAGCCGCCAAAGCCCTCAGGCTCTGCCTTGAGGGCAAAGAGCTCGGCCCGCAAACCCGGCTCGAGCCCCGCGGGCTTTGGCGCTTTCGGACGCGGTGCCGTTGCCGGGGCGGCGTTAGCGCCATACCACACGGCCTCCACCAGCACCACCGGGAGCGGGGACCGGTTCAGCGCCAGCACCTGGCCGCCGAGGCGGTACTCGTGGAGGACAAGGTCCACCTTGCGCTCGCCGCCCACCTGCGGCCACGGACCGGCGCGCCGCGCGCTCTGGCCAGCCCAAATGGACGCCAATTCGCCCTCGGCCTCGTTGGGAACCGCTCGAGCCACCAGGGTGAATTCTCCGCTCGAGTCCGCTCGAGCGCTGGCGACCTCGGCCCGGCGCGATAGCAGGCGGACATAGGCGCCTCCGGCAGGTTCTCCCGATCCCGTCGCGACCCGGCCCCGGAACCGCAGCGGCTTGTCCAGGTGTTCCACGGGGGGCCAGTGGCTCGGGACCACCCGCGCGTTCCCGACGAGTTTGCCGTCATATCCGTTCGGTCCAGCATCCTTCACGATCCCCGGTGCCACCGTCGCGAGGTTCCACAGCGCAACCAGGCCCGGCTCGTCGCCTTTCAACTGCTGGTAGAGCGCGGCGTTGATCTCGGCCTCGGTACGTGCGACCCGCCAGATGCGGACCTCGGCCATTTGGCCCTTAAAGGGGGGAACAGGGTCACCGCTGACATCTTTGCCCAGGCGGTTGCGGGCGCCCCCTTTGGTGGCTGCGAAACTACCCGCGTAATCGTTGGACGCGACCAGCGCCCCGTTAAAGTAGAGCCGCATGCCGCCCGGCCCGGAAACCGCCGCGATGTGGCACCACTCACCGACCTGCAGCAGGTTGGGCACGAATTGCTGGTGGAAATTGGCCTCCTTATCCACGATCACGAACCAGAGGTTGGTGCCCCGGCACGCGACAGCGAGATCGCCCAGCGCCTGACCGCCGTTGAAGAGCCTTGCCATGCCGCCCAGTCGATCCCATTTCACCCAGGCCTCGACCGTGGCTTGGGTGAGGGTGTTGAAGACATTGGGCGGCAGCTCGACGTAGCCGGTCTGGCCGTCCAGTTCGAGGACATGGCTGGCGGTTGCGGGTTGAGCTTGGAGGTGGGCCAAGTGCAGGAGGACCACCATCGCCCCCAGGCACTGCGTAAGGACCTGCCGGGGCTTGACCAGTGCGTGGGCCTTCCCTCGGGGCTGGGTTGAGGGGCGTCCGTGTCCGCGGCGGTGGAGGTGGTCCGGACAGGCCAGCGCATGCTGGTGACCAACCCCCGCAAGTTGCGGCCAGGACCGGGTCATAACGCCAGGAGTTTAACACCCGCCTGGGAATTGACAATTGCGAATTCGCCGGGTCCACCCTTGGACCCTCAGGTACCAATTACTTTTGGCGCACGGCGGGGGGTGGGCAGGGGCGGGCGGGCTTGTCCACCTGCCCGCAGGGTGAGTGGTTCGTCCAAGCGCTACGGTTTGGCCGGGTCCAGGGAGGCGGTGGCCGTTTGTTGCTACCCCGGGACCGGGAGCATGGGGCTGTGGGGGCCCGCCGCGCGGCGGAGTTTGCGGACGCGGCGTTGCAGGAGCCAGAGTAACGGGATCGCCGCGCCGAGTGCCGCCAGGCCGTCCGCGAGGAAGAGCCCGCGAACGTGCCACAGGCGGTAGCCTTGGCCATCGACCCAGGTCATGTACACCACCGCGGCGTTGGCCGCGGCGGCGAAGAGACCAAGCTGCGTGGCGGCCGTTGGATTCCGTGAGCCCGTGAGCTGGAAGCCCAAGGCCGAGAAGGCGGCGTAGCACACACCGGCGAGGGCGTTGTAGATGAGGGCGCCGGCGGCCAAGCTGATCCCGGTGTGGCTGGTGAGCGCCAAGGCCACCGAGCACACCCCCGTCAATACCCCCCCGCTCATATAAAGCACACCTCGGTCCATCCGGTCGGCGAGGTATCCCCCCAACAACGACCCCAAGCCGGTCGCCAACGAGGCGCCCGCGCCGGTGACCCAGAGCACTTCCTGGGCGCCGGCGTGGAAGTCCTGCCCCAAGCTGGCGAAGAGGTTGATCGCGGCCACGCAACTGGCCGGGGCCAGGAAGAGGAGGAAGCCGAGCTGGACCGGCGGCTGCCGACAGGCGGCGACGACGCTGCGGGAGGTCTCGCGGAGAATCCCGCGCAACCGGACCACCGGTGTGGCGGGCGGGGGAAAGCGGAGAAGGACGAGGGTCGAAGCCGAGACCATCAGGCCCAGGACCACCCCCAGCGCCCGAAAGGAGACCGACGCCGCCAGCCACATGATGAACATGGACCCCAGGGCGCCCCCGCCCAGGTTCGCGACGTTGAGCCAGCCCCCCACCTTGCCGCGCTGAGTGTCGGGGAGAAACTCGGTGGTCCATCCGCCCACGGCGCTCCCTTGGAGGACCGCCGCCAGCTCGGCGAGCAAGACCAAGGCGGTGAAGAGGACCAACCGGTGGGGCGAGAAGAGCCAGAGGGCGGCGGCCAGGCTCGCGGCGGCCACGAGGCCCAGGCTGAAGGCGTAGGCTCGCCGCGTCAGACCGGTGTCCACCAGCGGTGTCAACAGGAACGCCCAGAAGGCGGGCGACATGGCCACCGCGCTCACCGTTGCGATGCGGTCCACGCTGACGCCGGCTTTGGCCAGCAGAAACGGCAGCGCGGTCACGACAAAACCCGCAACCAAGCCGAAGGTCAGGGTGCCCATGCCGACGAGTCGCGGCGTGGGGAGGGGGCGAGCATGGTTCATCGGCGCGCGTGCCGCGTCCCCGGTTCGGAGCCAACGCGGGCAAGAGCGGCCTTAGTCTATGAACGATGGACAAAATGGCCAGCACTAATCTCCTTCGGCCGCGGGGCAAGGGCGACGCTGGCGGCCTGAGGTTGGTCCCGACGCCGGGTCGGCCCCCTCAGGGGCCGAAGCCACCCACAAAGGCCTTAACCTTGGTGTAGGCTCGGGCGACGGCGCCGAAATAGAGCGCCGCCAGGATGGCGATGATCGCCATCACGCCCAGGAGCTCTGTCAGCGAGAAACCTGTGCCGTTGAGCCGCCGCGTTTTCATCACCCATTAGACCGCGCCCGCGCCCGAGGCTCACGCGTGCTCCCCGCCAGTGATGGGCCCGCCTCGCACCGCGACTGGCGCTCCGGGAGAGGTTGCGAGCGGAAGCCGCGGCGAGAGCTCACCGAGCCCGGGGCGGTCCCCGCGAGAGACGGTGGCGCTCCGCCGCTCCCTCCGGCGGCCTTTGGCCGAGGCAGTTACTTGGCCTGGGCCCAGAGCCACTCCATCGGCCCGGGGCGAAACTCGTCGAGCGCCAGGGCTTGGTCCTTGGGCCGCAGGCGGCTCAGCCGCGGGAACCGGGCGGGGTCGCGCGGCTGGCTCCGGAGGCGGCTGAGGGTGTGGCTGGGCGCCAGGCGGTTCACCAGGGTCGGAGAGATGGTGGGATCGAGGAAATCGTGTAACTCAACCAGGAGATCGGCCCCAGCCAGCCGCGGGGCCTGGGCTGGGTCGAGGAGTTCCAGCTCCGCCCCTTCGCAGTCGCACACGATCAGGGTGCGGCCGAGGATGAGCTGTTGGAGCCGGGGCAGGTCACAGCGTCCCGCCACGGTTACGCGCGGAGCCACGTCGTTGAGGGTGGTGAGGCGGCGGCACTGGGCGGCGGCGGTGGGGTTGAGGTCAAAGGCGTAAAGCTTGGCCTCCGGCAAGCGCCGTGCCAGGCCGACCGTGTAGTAGCCTTCGGCACAGCCGATGTTGATCACCGTGACGTAGGGGGTGGTGCAACACCGCTCGACGATCTCGTGCAGCTCCATTTCGTAAGCGCCCAGCCATTTGGCCACCGACTCGCTCCCCAGGCCCGCGTCGCCGTAGCGCATTCCCTTGAACGGGCCCGTTTGCACGGTGGCGGGGTGGGCGTCGATGAGCTGTTGCAACCAGCGCGCATTGAGGCGGCACACCGTCCGGTGGTGATAGACCGTGTAGAGGGCTTTAAGCCGGTGCAGGACGGGACGGGGTACCGTCCGTTCCGCCCAAGCCGAGATGCGACGCGGGACGAACATGGGGAGCGAAGGCGGCTAAGCGCCGCTGGCGCCGGGGCGGGCGGGCCGGGCGGGCGGTGGTCTAGCTTGAATGACGCGCAAGCAGTAGCGCTCAAAATGCGCGCTAATGCGTGGCCAGGTCAAGTCTTTGACGTACGGGCGG
>JAJXTA010000236.1 GCA_021784265.1 bacterium
CTGTACAACCGCCAGCACGCTCTCACTCATTCCAGGGTGGCCGTCCTTCATGAATTCGCCCTGCCCTGGGGCAGGCGCCACGGCGGCCCCACCGGCCGGGAGGCCTCCACCAACCCTGCCACCCGAGCCGAGGCGGCGTTGGACCAAGGAAGGCTGTTGCCCCATGTGCTGGGGCTTGTGCGCCCCCGGCCCTCGGGCTATACTAACGGCCATCTCGACGGCCATGAACTTGGATATTAATCCGCCCTTACCGCAGCGACGCGACTTCCGGATTGGGATTGTGGGGAGTGGGTTCATTGTCAACGAGTGCCATTTGGTCGCCTACCGCCGGGCCGGCTTCAATCCAGTCGCCCTGGCTTCGCGCACGCGAGCCAAGGCCGCGGCGGTGGCCGCGCGGCACGGGGTCCCCACCGTGTACGACCACGCCGAGCAGCTCCTGGCCGATCCGACCATCGAGGTCCTGGATTTGGCGGTGCCGCCCTCCGCCCAACTGGACTTGATCCAGCGGGCCTGCACCCGCGGGACCGTCGCAGGCATCCTTGCGCAGAAGCCGCTGGGGATCAACTACCGCGAAGCCTGGGAGGCGGTCCGGGCCTGCGCCGCCGCCGGCATCACCCTGGCCGTAAACCAGAACATGCGGTATGACCAATCGGTCCGCGGCGCCAAAGCCCTCCTGGAGAACGGCACGCTGGGGGCGCCGGTCGTCGCCAGCATCGACATGCGCGGCATCCCCCATTGGATGCCGTGGCAACGTGACCTGGGTTGGTTGACGCTGCGGATCATGTCCATTCATCATTTGGATACGTTCCGCTATTGGTTTGGCGATCCGGCGCGGATCTACTGCGCCACCCGCCCGGACCCCCGCACCACCTTTCCCCATCGGGACGGCATTTGCTGCTACATCCTCGAATATCCGGGAGGGCTGCTCTGCACGGCGCTGGACGACCCCTGGACGGGCCCGGCCAAGGAAGGCTGCCCCGCCGACACCCGGATTCGCTGGCGCATCGAGGGCCTCAACGGCTTGGCGCTGGGCGATCTCGGCTGGTGCAAAGAGCCGTACACGACCCCCTCGACGCTCTGCTACGCCGCCAAGGGTTACGCCGGCTTTGAGTGTCCCACCTGGCCGGAGAGCTGGTTCCCCGACGCCTTCGGCGGGACGATGGGACAACTGCTGATCGCCTTGGAAACCGGCACGGAACCGGTGATCAGCGGCCGCGACAATCTCCGGACCATGGCCTTGGTCGAGGCGGCCTACTTGAGCGCGGAACGGAAACGGGCGGTGACCCTCGAGGACGTCGAGGGCGGGATCGCCGCGCCCACTCGGCCGACGCCGCTGGCGGCCAGCCCGGCCCGGCCGCTGGTCGGTGGGGGCCCGGCCGTGGAAGCCGCTGGCGCCGCGCTGCCGCCCTTCACCCCGCGGGCCCACCAGGCCCTGGCCCTGGCGCGGCGCCAAGCGGCCGAACTCAACCACGCCTTCGTCGGGACCGAGCACGTGTTGCTGGGGTTGATTGCCTTGGGACAAGGTGTGGCCGTGCGGGTGCTGCAGCGGATGGGCTTGGGCCTGGAGGGCGTACGCGGGGAGATCATTCGGCAGATCGGCGTGGGCCGCGAGCCTCATCCGCCCGGACCGGCCACCTACACGCCACGGGTCAAGCGCGTCTTGGTGCTGGCCGCCACCGAGGCCCAGCAGCTCCAGCATCCGGCGGTGGGCACCGAGCACCTTCTGCTCGGCCTGCTCCAGGAAGAAGAGGGCTTGGCGGGACGCGTGCTCAAGCGCCTGCAGGTGGACCTCAGCCGCGCCCGACAGGCCGTCCTGGAGGAACTGGCGGGTGAGGCCGGCGGGGCGCCGCCACCCACCGGGTTTTGACCACTCGCGCGTGGGGTCGCCAGGCGGCCCGGAGGCATTCGACCCGCGGACCGTTGGGCCGCTGGGCGCATCGACCTAAGAGGCCGGGTTCAATGACGAGCGGCGGCCGCAACCATCCGCCTCAGGTCACGGGTGGTTTTCGCGACCAGGTGAGCGAGCCGGCGCGATCCCTCCGCGTCGGCCGACACCCCGCGCGGGTGGCTCGACCGCGCTTACTGGCTGGACCGTTGGAGGCTGGCACGCGGGGCGATCGCCTCCGAGAGCAGCGCCAGCGCCTCAGCCCGCCGGAGGGCGCCCACCAACCGGTGCTCCTTCAGGTTGTTCACCACCGGGATGTTGCGCTGCTCGCTGGCCAATAAGGTAGGCAGTGTCTCTTGCAGCCGTTGACTGGGCGTCACGCACAAGGGCGGTGGCCGCATCACGTCGAACGCAATGACGCCTTTGAATTCCTCGGCGGAGTGGAGGTATTCCTTGAGGTCTTGCAGCGCCACCACCCCCAGCAGCCGCTGCGCCTTGTCCACCACCGGCAGGAAATTATTCGGGCTGACCAGGAACCGGTCGGCAATCGCGCGCAGCGTGGCCGTCTCGCGCACGGGCGGCACCGGCTCGTGCATGAGATCGCCCACGGTCTGCTGGGTGGCCGCCCCGATCTCGTCGCTCTCGTGGTCGGCATCGACCCCCTTCTGGCGGAGCGATTCCGTATAGACAGAAGCGGGGTGGAGCCGGCGGCCCACCAAGGTCGAGACGGCACAGGCGAGCATCAGTGGCGGCATGACGGAATAGTTGAGCGAGATCTCGAAAATCATGATGATGGCCAAGAGCGGGGAATGGGTGGTGGCGGCCAGCACGCTCCCCATGCCCACCAGGGCGAACGCGGGCGTGGTGAGCATGCCCCCCAGCCCCAGCAGGTGGAGCATCTGCCCAAAAACACCCCCCAACGCCGCCCCAAGGAATAACGTCGGGGTAAACACGCCTCCCACGGTCCCGGCGCCGACGCACAAGACCGTCGCCGTCAGTTTGGCCATCAGCAAGAGGACCAAGAAGGTGAGCCCGTAGTGGTTGGCCAGGACCCGGGAGGTTACGCTGTAGCCGTTGCCCCAGACTTCAGGGTAGAACACGGCGATCAACCCCACCAGGCAGCCGGCCAACGTCAGCCGGGCATAGAGGGGCAGGCGCGTGCGGCGGTACACCCGCTCCCCCCGCGGCAGGAGCTTGAGAAAGACCGCCCCCAGCACCCCGGCCAAGCCGCCCAAGACCACAAACCAAGGCAACTGCGTCAACCGGGTAAAATCGAAGCTCCTGACCTGATACAAGGGCGCGATGCCGAAGAAGCTGCGCGACACGACGGCCGCGACCACCGACGAGCACAACAACGGCGCGAAGAGGTTCATCGAGAAGTTGCCCAACACGATCTGAGCCGCAAACACCGCCCCGGCGACGGGGGCGTTGTAGGCCGCCGCCATCCCCGCGGCGGCCCCGCAGGCCAGCATCAGCCGCAGCCGATACGGCGGCCACCGCATCACCTGTCCCACCTTCGACGCCAGCATGGCGGAGAGGTGGACGATGGAGCCTTCCCGCCCGATGGACGCGCCCGTGCTGATGCTCATCAGGCCGGAGAGCACCTTGACCACCACGGTGCGGAACGGCAGGCGACCATCGCCGGCGGCGACGACCTCCACGAGATTGGTCGAGCTTTGCCGGCCGACTAATTGCAACCCCCAGTGGAGCACGAGCCCGGCCGCCAACCCGCCCAACGCCGGCGTGGTGAAGCGCGACCACCGATCCAACATCTCCGCCACCTCGACCATATCCCCCGGCTGGCGTAAGGCCAAGAGCTTGACCGACTCGGTGCAGAAATAGAACAGCAGGTTGGAGAGGCCCCCCAAGACGCCCACCACCCCAGCCAGGATCAGATGCAGGGCCTCCTCGCTGAGGCGCCACCGCTCCCGCAAGCGCAGCAAGCCCGCCCAATGCCGCGCGACGTAGGCGCGGACCAAAGCCAGCGCCTGCTCCCCGGTGAACCAGCCGGCACGCATCGGCGGCAAGGTAACACCCTAAGCGGGAAAAGTCACACCCACTCCGCGCGCCCCCCGCGCCGCACCACGGCCGCCACCAGCGACGCCGACCGGCGCGTCTCCAGGCCAGAGGGGCTCGGCTCCGCGGCTGTGGGGTGGAGACCCGAGTGCGCCTCGAGTCGGCGGGAGCGCTCAGGCCACCGGCCCGGCGCCCAGGCCCGGCCAAGGACCGGCCGCCTACAAGAGGTTGGCCGCCAATTCGGCCAATTCGGACCGCTCCCCCTTCTGCAGCTCGATATGGGCGGCCACCACCTGGGCGCGGAACCGGCTCACCAGGTAGTTGAAACCATTGGAGGCCGAGTCCACATACGGGTTGTCGATCTGATACGGGTCGCCCGTGAAGACGATCTTGGTGCCCTGCCCGACCCGGGTGAGAATCGTCTTCACCTCCAGCGGGGTCAGGTTCTGGGCTTCGTCGATGATGATGAACTGGTTGGCGATGCTGCGCCCGCGAATGTAGCTCAACGCCTCGACCACAATACTGCCCGAGCGCATCAAGTCGGCGCAGCGCCGGCTCTCCTGGCCCATGTTCAGATCGCTGAGCAGCTCCAGGGCGTCGTGGATGGGCTGCATCCAGGGGTCCAGTTTCTCCTCCAGGGTGCCGGGCAGGAAACCGATCTCCTTGCCCATGCTGATGGTGGGACGGGCCACCACGACCCGGCGGAACTCGCGGTCCATCACCGTCCGTTTGAGGCCCGCGGCCAGGGCGAGCAGGGTCTTGCCGGTGCCGGCCTTGCCCATCAACGTCACCAGTTTGACCCGGTCATCCAACAGGGCGTCGAAGGCGAAGTGCTGCTCCCGGTTGCGCGGCTTGATCCCCCAAACCCCTTCGCGGCAGTCCAGGATCGGCACCAGTTTGGTCCCGCCCGCGTCCACCTTAGCCAGGGCCCGCCGTTTGGGATGCGCCTCCTCGGTCAGGAGGCAGTATTCATTGGGGTAGAACGTGCCCGCGCCCAGGGCCAGCTCGCCCTTGGTCCGAAACGCGGCCATCTCCGGCTCGCCCACGCTCCGCTCGAATTCGCCCGAGTAGAGGTCCTTGAGGAGCACCCGATCGGTCTCATAGTCCTCGGCCGGGAGGCCGAAGGTGTCGGCCTTGATGCGGAGGTTGATGTCTTTGGTGACCAGGATGGTGGGGGTGGTGGGGTCCGCCTCGCGCAGGGATAAGGCCGCGGTGAGGATGCGACTATCGGCGTTGTGCCCCTCCAGGACCGCGCCATTGCCCCGCCCCATCGGGCGGAACAGGATGCGCAACCGTCCGCCGTTGGCCAGGGTCACCCCTTCGCTCAGCCGGCCTTGCCCCCGCAAGGCGTCGAGCATCCGGGAGACCCGGCGGGCATTCTGGCCCAGCTCGCTGGACTCGCGTTTGAAGCGGTCGATCTCCTCGATCACCTCGATCGGGATGAGGACGTGGTTCTCTTGGAAGCTGAGGACCGAATCGGGATCATGGAGCAAGACGTTGGTGTCGAGGATGTAGTTCTTCACGCGGCAGCGGACTTGAGTTGCCGCATCCGTTCGTACCACCCCTGCAAGCGGGTGTGCGCGGCCGGCAGTTGATAATGGCCCGAATAGAGGAAGTTACCGAGCATCCCGTAGAGGTCGAAATCGACGAACCGGGGACGCGCTCCCAGCAAGAAAGGACGGTGGAGCAGCATCTCTTCACACGGCACAAGCCG
>JAJXTA010000237.1 GCA_021784265.1 bacterium
AGAAAAGCCCTCGTCTGAGCGAGGGCCTTTCGTTGGATCGGGTGCGACCAACGATTAGTTGGTGGTCTTCTTGGGGTGCTGGGCGATGAGGTTGACCGGAGCATCGCCGGTGCTCGTCAGCAGGCAGCCTCCACTGCCGTTCGGGCTGCAGAACGGCAACTGCGGGGAGATGATGTTGCCGGAGAGTTCAGTGGCTGTAGGAACTCCGCCGGCGGGGTAGGTCATGCTGATGAGGTGAACGTCGTTATCGGCTGAGGTGCCATCGGCGGCGCCAGTGCCGGCGTAGAAGGTGAAGTTATCGGTGCTGAAGACTCCGGAGACCGGCGCAGAGGCCGCGGTGGCACCGTTGCCCAGGGTGAGGAACTGCATGGTGCCGCTGCCGGAGGCGGGCGGGAAGTACATGGGCAGGAGTTGGCCGCCGGTGGTGGCTCCGTTGGGCATGGTGTAGGTGACGAAGGCCACCGCAGAGTTGCTGGAGGGGACAACGCTGGTGATGGAAGCCGCGTTGATTCCGGTCAGGGGCTGGACGGTGAACGAGCTCTTGAAGTATCCGAGGGTCGGTTGAGTCGCGGGAGGAATCGGGCAGCCGTCCTGAGCAGGGAGGGTGATGGCGATATCACTCAGGGTCGAGGTGCCGCCGAGGACGGCATGGGCTCCGAGGATGTGCTTGCCGTCGGTGGTGGCTGCGATCTGATCGGTGATGGCCGTGCTATCGTCGACCCGCGGGATGAACTCATTGGTGACGTTGGGCGGCAATGTCGTGCTTGCGAGGGTGCTGGCGGGGCAATAGCTGCGTCCGTCAGTGGTTTTAGGACCGGCGAAATAAGCGCCGACGCTGGGCACGGTGACGGTGACGTTGGTATAGATCTCATCAACGGTCGCAGGGTTGGCCGTCTGCCAATCGGTGTAGACAGAGTGCGTCAGCACGGCACCCGACTGCGTGGTGATGTAGACGGCCTGATTGTCTGGCGACCAGGAGGCGCTGGTTCCAACGCCGCCATAGGTGGTGAGGATTGAGCTGTTATTTGCAGAAACCAGCGAGATGGTCTGGCGGGTGGGGTCGGTGACGACGATGGTGCCCCCGTCCGGCGATACGGCCAGGACAGTGCCGGGGATGTTCTGGTTGGCGGCCGAGACAGTATTGCTGGAGGTAGCGATGGACATCAAGCCCTGGGGGCTGCCAAGGTAAATCTCCGTGCCAGACAGGTTCATGACCATGGAGTTGGGCAGGAAGGGCAGACGGATCAGTGTGCTGGTCTGGTTGGTGGTGAAGTCCTTGAACGCAACGTCCTGGGAAGAGGTGCTGCCCATGTAAAGGACCGTGCTGCTGGTTCCGCCTGCGTTGATGGTGATGGGATTGGAGGTGATGGACTTGCCGTTTCCAAGGTAACCGATCTGGCTGAAGGCAGAGGGATTGCACAGGGAGGGCTGGCAGACGGCGGTGATGTCCGCAGAGCCGGGATAGAGGGGCGTGACCAGGCCGCTGGCGGCGGGGACGATGGTCTGCGGGGTGGTGGAGTTGTACTCCAGGGTGAGTCCAGTGATGGGGTTGCCCATGGTGTCAAGGACGGTGGCGGTCAAGGGCAGGGGGGTATTGATGGCGACGTTGATGCTGTTCGCCGAAGGATCGCTTGGAGCGACGATTGAAATAGAGGCGGGCGGGCAGGTGGAGAAGAAGCCCGCATTGGTGGCGGTGGAAGAGTTCGAGATGGTCGCGGTGATGGTGGTGGAGCCGGGCATCTGGGCGGTGGCCGCGCCGTTTTCATCGATGGAGACGATGCCGTTGGTCTGTGAGCCGAAGGTTACGTGGCCGACCTGGCAGGTGATGTTGTTGGCGGTGTCGCCAGTGGAACCGCCGTTCTGATAGATGCGGGCGACGAGCTGGCCGACCTGGTTCTGCGAGATGCAGGAGGAACCGTCGACGACGCCTGCGGGAGTTGGGACGGGAGTGCCGACGGTGTCGTTAGGGCAGCAGTCGGTGCCGGGGTCGATGGAGCAGTTGGCGGTTTTGGGGCCGAGCAGAACGCCGGTGACGATGGGGTGGATGTAGATGGGAATCGCGTTGCTGGTACCGGAAGCACCGATCGCCGAAGCGGTGACGTAAGCCAGATACGGGGCGGTGGTGCCGGCGGGGATGACGGGGGGGAAGCAGGTGGTGTAGTCGGCGATGCCGCCGCCGGTGTTGCGGTTCCATGTGCCGGCGCAGACCTGGCCGTTGGAGGGATTGATGTCGGCGATGATGGGGCCGGCGTTGGTGTTGTTGCCGAAGCTGCTGGTGCTGGAATAGACGAAGGATTTAACGGAGACTGCGTTGCCGTGGCAATCGATGGCAGAGGCGGAGAGCGCCTGACCCATCTGGCCGTAGTTGAGGCTTTCGCCGGTGGTGGCGAGGGTTGGCGAGAGAACGATGGTGGCAACCTGACCGACAACCGGGCCGGAATCGCCGGCGTTGCAGTAGACGAGGGTGGCAGCCTTGTGGCCGCAACCGATCACCGAGAGACCAAAGGGAAGCGCAAAGAAGAGAAGAGCTACCAGACCAACAAACCGACGCGCCTTATTCACGAAAACCAAACGCACTAAGAACCTCCCCGTTCAACCGGAACGAAAGCTGAACGGTAAAACCGTCAACTACTAAAAACTCCGAGACTCCAGTTTAGGGGTTGGACGGTCGGTGAGCAAATAGGAAATGCAGGAAGCACCAAACAGCAAACAGGAATTCGCCATGAAGAGGAGCGGCCAGCCCACGATTTGGCGGCTGGCCGGTGTTGTCTGGGATTTGATTGCTGACTATTTCTGCTTCCTACCTGCTGCTCTCCGGCATGTTTTCTGCAAACCACTTTGCTTCGCGCTGGGCGCGGTCGCGGATGTGGTCGGGGTTGCGGAAGCCGTGGCCTTCGTTGGGGTAGACGACGAGCTGGGTTTTGACGCCGAGATCGCGGAGAGCGTGCCAGAACTCGAAGGATTGTGGGGCGGGGCACTCGCCGTCGCGGTCGCCGACGATGACGAGCGTGGGGGTGGTGACGTTCTTGATGAAGGTGATGGCCGAGGACTTGGCGTAGACGGCGGGATCGTCGTAGACGCTGGCGCCGAAGAAGGGAATCATCCACTGGTCAATGGAGTTTTCGCCGTAGTAGCTCTCCCAGTTGGAGATGCCGGCACCGGCGACGGCGGCGCGGAAGCGATGCGTCTGGGTGACGGCGAACATGGTCATGAAGCCGCCGTAGGACCAGCCGGTGAGGCCCTCGCGGGTCTTGTCGATGGAGGCTTTGGCCTCGACCGCGTCCATGCCCTTGAGGATGTCGCGGAGGTCGCCGTAGCCGAAGTCCTTGACGTTGGCCTGGACGAACCGCTCACCCTGGCCGAAGGAGCCGCGGGGGTTGGGCTGGAACTCGAAGTAGCCGCGCCGCGACCACATGGAATTGCCCCAGCGAGCGCCGACCGAGGCCGAGGGTCCGCCGTGGACGCTGACGATGAGGGGATACTTTTTGGCCGGGTCGTAGTCGGCGGGGTAGGTGAGCCAGCCCTGGACGTGGTAGCCCTCGTTGGCCCACTCGAGGGAGATGGTTTTGGCGGTGGGCTTGAGGCCGGCGTTGAGGTGTGTGAGTTGCGTGATGTCGCCGGTGTCGCTGGCGAGGAGGTAGAGCTCGGGCGGGGTGGTGAAGCTGCTTTCGACAAAGGCGACCTTGCCGTCATTGGAGACGGAGACGGCGTCCTTGATGCTGCCGCCGGAGATGGTCGCTTCACCGAGATCTTTGGCGGTGACTTCGGAGTTGGTGGAGGTGTCCCATTTGACTAGAGCGGTGTGGCCGCTGCGGTCTTCGACGAAGCTGAGTTGGGTGTTGGAGAGCCAGGCTTCGAAGCAGGGCGTGCCGTCGATGCCGGGGGTGATGTCGGTGGGGGAGCCGCCGGTGGAGGGAACGATGTAGACGTCGCCACCGGTGGAGCCCTGGTCGCTCATGAGGCCGCCGATGAAGGCGATGCGCTTGCCGTCAGGGGAGAAGCGGGGGACCGCGATTTGCAGGCCGTGGAGCGGGCCGGGGACGGTGTTGGGGTCGAGGACGACGTGCGGTGCACCGCCGGTGATGGTCGCGGTGTAGAGTTTGGCGATCCACCAGTTGTTTTCGCCGGGAGGGTTGGCGGCAATGAAGGTGATCTCGGGTGCGGTGGGCGCCCAGGCGAACTCGTAGACGTGGAGGTTGGCGGGGGTGATGAAGGCCGCGTTGCCGGTGGCGACGTCGATGGAGTCGACGCGCTGGATCTCGACGCCGTCTTCGCCGATGACGCCGGACCAGGGCTTCATGGCGTCGAGTGCGCCGGCGGAGCGGGTGGCGTTTTGGACGAAGAGGAAGGCGATGGAGCGACCGTCGGGGGACCAGGCGGGCTGCTGAAGGTTGCCGGTGAGGTGGGAGAGCTGCCTGACCTTGCCGGTGGCCTTGGACCAGAGGAAGATCTGCTGCTGGTCGGGCCTGGCTTTGTCGCCTGTGCAGGTGGAGAGGAAGGCGAGGGTGTTGCCGTCGGGGGACCAGATGGGTGAGGCGTAGGAGCAGTGGGCTGCGCCTTTGACCTGGATGAGTTTGGTGCTGGCGGGATCGGCGATGTCGGTGAGGTGGAGGGTGGAGTCCTCGTGGCCGCGGAGGGTCCAGGCTATGGCGGTGCCGTTGGGCGAGAGGGCGACGCCACCGGGCTGGGCGGCGCTGGTGAAGGACTGGCTGGGATTGGCGGTGTCGGGTGCGGCGGCGAGGGCGGGTTTGGCTGGAGATTGAGCGGCGAGGGCTGTGGTGAGCAGCAGGGAAGAGGCAGCGGCGTAGAGTGGCAGGCGGGCGCGGCTAGCGGGAAAGATCATGCTGGACAGCGTATCAGTCCTGCGCGGACGGCGGAAGGTACTGTGCGAACGGCGAGGGGCTTCGCGTGGTGTTTGATTGGGGGCTTGGGTGACAGCGAGGAAGGCAATTTGGTCGTTGCGCCTGCGGCTTCACTCTGGCGTTACCGTCTGAGCGAGGAAGGAACGCTCGCTCGGGGCCTGGTTCTTCGGCAGAGCGGGCCCCACTCATCGCGCAAGAAGCCGCGCGATAAATGGGGCGCCCGGGGCCGCAAAATTCACCCTTGACATGGATGGAATATCCACTACCATATAGTTGTGGATAAATTGGGTACGACCTTTACGGCTTTGTCTGATCCAACCCGGCGGGCAATGATCGAACGGCTCTCCCATGGGCCAGCCTCTGTGCATGGATTGACGGAACCTTTTGCACTCTCGCAGCAGATGATTTCAAAACATGTTGCCTACCTGGTGAAGGCGCGGATTGTGATCAAGACGAAGCGGGGGCGAGAGAGTGTGTGCATGCTTAGGCCGGAGGCGATCAAGGCAGTCAGCGACTGGGCGATGAGCTATCGCCGATTCTGGGAAGAGAGTTTCGACAAGCTGGATGTGGTTGTGACTCAAATGAAAAGAGCGGAGGTCGGAGATGACAAACAACACGGGTAACGAGACGGAGCGGATGGTTATCACAAGAGTTTTTGATGCCCCACGCGAGTTGGTTTGGAAGGCGTGGACAGATCCGAACTACGTAATGCAGTGGTGGGGGCCGAAGGGCTTTAGTGCGCCTGTTTGCC
>JAJXTA010000238.1 GCA_021784265.1 bacterium
ACGGTGGTGGCGCCCGTGTAGGTGTTGGCGCCGGAGAGGGTCAGGGTGCTTGTGGTCGAGGTGTCTTTTGTCAGAGAGCCGGTACCGCTGATGACACCGGACAGGGTTTGATCAGCGCTGCTGCTGAAAATGAATTTTCCAGCGTTGCTGATGGCGCCTGCATAGTTGCCGGAGTTCAGCGAACCTGAGCCGCTGACTATCAGCGTACCGCCGGAGATGGTGGTGGCACCGGTGTAGGTGTTGGCACCGGAGAGCACCCACGTGCCGGCGTCGGATTTGGTCAGGCTGACCTTGCCGGCGCCATCGGTGATCTTGCCGGCGAACGTATTGTTACCGGTGTTGTTGCCGCCGAGCTGCAAGGTATTGTTGCCAGTGCCATTCACCAGCAGGTCGGTGTTGATGTTGATGGTGTTGGCAGGGTTGGCGTTGCCGTTTTTGATATAGCCTGTGTTGTTCCCCGTGCCCGTAAACACAATCTGACGGTTGTTCAGGGTCAACGCAGTTGTGGCACCGGTACCCCACATGAATTCAGACGCCTTAGCAGATGATACGTTATCAGAACCAAAAATGATTCCGCCAGCGCCTGGAGCGTCCCCCAAACTGTTCACGTATACCGTAACGCCAGCTTGGGCTCCACTAATGTTCCCGCCTAGAATAAGCGGGCCGGTGAAGGTGTTGGCCAAGTTGCTCAGGTAGAGCGGCCGGTCTCCCGGGCTGGCGGCCCCGTAGGGCTTGAATCCACCGTTACCCGTGACGGCTCCGGTGATGGTTACGCCGCCGCCACCATTCTGATAGGTTACGAGGGCGCCATTGTTCAGTGCGAAGCTCTTTTGAAGCGTGATACTGTTGTTCACAAAGGTAATGAACGTGGAGGCGTTGATGGTAACGGAGCTATTCGCCGCCCCGAGGACATCGCTTGCGACGCCAAGGGTCAAATTGCCGCCGTTGATGACCAACCCACCGCTGAAGGTGTTGTTGGGATTGGAAAGGGTCAACCCACCAGAACCAGATGACACCACAGCGACCGGCTTGCTGTCGGAGCTATTGGTAATCGGCGCACTGACGGTAATCGCCTTGTTGCCCGCAGTGAGATAGAGGTTGCCACCGCCGGTAGGTGTCCGCAAGGCACCGGTGCCGCTGATTGTGAGCGTACCCGAACCGCCGTTGAGGATGCCGTAGGTTTCGAGATTGTTGGCGCCCAGCGCGAGTGTTGCAGCTCCGCCGGTGTAACGCAGGGTATTCAAGGTGCGGCTCGCGCTGAGCGATGTCACCGTGCTCTCCACGATGTTGCCGGTTGCTGACCAGCTCGTCGGCCAAGTGGTCTCGTTTTCGTTGGCCGCGATGTTGGCGGGGACGACTTGCGCTGAACCATTGTAAACCGCGTAATCGGTCTGCGCGTTGGCGGCGGTTCCGACCGTGGCCCACGGCCCGATGATCTGGCCGGCCGGTGTCGTGCCGGATCCGCTGACAACGATCATGTTCTTGGTGGTGTTCAGTCCGCCATTAGCCGAAAACGTGATTGCCGACGTGCCGGCCTGGGTCAGGCCGCTGAGCGTCAACGTCTGGCTGCCCGCACCGGTCTGGTTGTTGGATTCCACGACGTTTAACTGCCCGCTGGTGAGCGCGACCGGGCCGAGTGTCTCGGCATAGACGTTGGCCCCGGAGGTGTTGACAAACTGGAGATTGCCGCCGTTGGAAGTGATGGTGGCGCTGTCATTCACCCGGTTGATGGCCGCATCTCCGGCGCTGGCGTTGACCAGCGAGAGAGCGCCGCCGTTGAACGTGATGGCCGAGTTAACAAGCGCGCCATTCCCGCTGAGGGTGAGCGTGCCGTTGTTGAGATAGGTTGCGCCGGTGTAGGTGTTGCTGCCTTGGAGAACCTGCGTGCCCGGGCCGGCCATGGTGACGGTCCTGCCGCTGGAGCCATCGGGAATGCTGCCACCATAGGTGTACGTGATGCCCGACTGCGGGTTGAGAGTGAGCGATGTAACGGTGTTTTGGAAAACTACAGTTCCGGCACCCGCAAGCGTCAGTCCGCCGGCAGGCAGACTCTTGTCAAACGTGAACGTGTTCGCAGCATCGTTGATGTCCAACCCCACCGTTGCGAGCGAGTTGATAACAACCGTGCGGCTCAACGAGGCAAAACTATTGAGCGCAGTGCCGGTGATCTGGAGCACGCCACCGTTGAAGTACAGAGTTCCGCCGTTACCAAGGTTGTTGGCCGCGCCTACACTGAGCTCGCCGGCGTTGAGGGTTGTCGGACCGGTGTAGGTATTGCCACCGGTGAGAACCCACGTGCCTGCGCCGTTCTTGGTCAAGGAGACTGCGCCCGAACCGTTGTCGGCGATGTTGGCCGCCAAGGTGTTGGCCGCCGTGTTGGACCCGGTGAGATACAGCATCCGGGTCTGATTTGCGGTGCCGTAAGCCGGGGAGGACGTGCTGGTCAAGTTGAGCGCGCCGCTGCCCGAGGCGTCGAGCGTGGCACTGTCGCCGTTCGCTGTGCCATTGATGGTGAAACTGCGATCAGAACTGGCTGCGCCGCCGGTGTATTGCAAGGTCGTTCCGTTGGCGAGAACCAGATTGGCGGCGGCGCTGCTGGAATTGCCAATCGCGCTTGTCGCGCCACCATTCGCCAGCGAATTAACGCTCACGATGCCGCCATTGATCGTGGTGCCGCCGTTGTAGGTGTTGGCACCGGAGAGTTTCAGGGTGCCGGTGCCCGTCTTAATGAGGCCGGCAGTGCCGCTGCTGGTGCGGATCACGCCGGACATGGTGGCGTAAGCCGCGCCTGTGGTACCGCCATCGACATAAATGGTGCGTGTGGTGCCGTTGAGATCAACCTTGTTCGCGAAAGTCGCATTGGCGGTGCCTTGGGAAGCGGCCGACATGAACTGTAGCGTGGATGGATTGAAGTAGCCGGTGGCGTTGGCATTCCCTGCCTCACCCGCGGCCCCCCACACCACTTCGTAAGCGGAATTGTTGTTGATGGTGATCGCAATGGTCTGGCCATTGCCGTTCTGGCTGAACCCAGAGGTTCCGCCGAGAATCTGGACCTGGCCCGCGCCCGAGCCCAGAGTGCGGGTGAAGGAGCTGCCCCAGTAATCCTCGTAGACGCCGCCGACGCCGTTGAAGGTTAGGTTCGCGTTACTGAAAGAGTTTGCAACATTATAGCCCATCACTCTACCACCACCGTTAATGGTGAGCGGGCCGCTGAAGGTATGATTATATGCCGTGCCGGCACCATCGAGATAGAGGAGTCCCGATCCGCTGAAGGTAAGGCCGCCGGCACCGGTGATGACATTGGCGGTATTGTGGAAATCGAAGGTACCCGTGCCACTCAAGATCAGGGTGTTGCCATTGTTGTTCACGCCACCGGTGCCGGTGAGCGTACTCGCTGAATTGTTCGTCCAAGTCTGGCCCCCGCCGAGAGTAATCGGACTGGCAAACGTGACGTTACCCGCCCCTGAGTTCATCGTGATACCGGCATTGAGCGTGATCGTCTGGCCGGCGGTGCCCAGCGTGTAGGTACCGGAGAAGGGATTGAAGGTGAACGAATTGACCGTTGTTGGACTGGCGAGTGTAACGGCACCGCCGGTTCCGCCAACACCAAACACCGCATCGGAACCAGAGACCCAAGTGAGGTTACTGCTAGTGACGGTATCCCACCACTGGTTCGCATTCAGCCATGTGCCGGCGCCGTCCGTCACGTTAGCTCCGGTGTTGTTGGCATCCCAGGTGAGGCTGGCCGCATGGGCCGCGGCCGGGGCCAGGGTGAGGGCTGCGGCGGCCAGGCAGGCGAGAATCCACAGACGCTGGGGGCGGATGTGCATGGTCTTCTCCTCTCGCAGGGGTGGATGGGATGGATGGTGAATACCGGCCAAGCTGATGGGGGACGCGAAAAACCGACGGGGCTGAACCTTCTGGCTGGGGAAATGAGTCATAATCCCGCTCTCCTTCGTTTGACCGGGGCCCGAATGGGCCCCTTGCCCATCCGCAAGTGCAACACGTAAATGACTTACCAGCATCAACTTGCGGAACAAACCCGTCCCGACCTCCGCCCCGGCGGACTGAGTTCCCCGACCCGGCCGGGAATCTGCCCGGCGAAGTCTTTTTATTGTAACTCAAGGGCCGGGCGGATGAAATAGTAATTTTACGACAATTTGCATGCCGGATTGCGACACCCCCGGAACCTCCGGCCCCCGGAATCCCCGGGCCCCGGAATTTTCCCCTGGAATCCCCGCCCCCGGAAAAGGGCTCGGCAGAGAGTTGAACCGGCGAGGGCACCAAGCCAAGAGGTCGAAAAGCGGCTGAGGCGCTTTGGGCGGGCCGGCCGGGGGTTGGGGTGGTTGAAGCGGGAGGAAGAAAGGCACGACCGCGCGATTAGGCGCGGCCGCACCAGGAGGAGGTAGCTTGATCGGAGCGGATCAGGCCCGGCGGCGGCGGCGGCCATCGCTGAGGATCAGGGCCCCGCCGGCCAGCAGCAGGGCCAGGGACGCGGGTTCGGGGATGCTCAGGGTGATGGCACTGTTGGTGCCGGAACCGTAGTTGATGCTGTAGCCGGCCGGCAGGCCGGTGATCTTGGCGAAAGCGCCGCCATTCAGCAAACCGTAGGTGGCAATCGTGTAGTTCGACCCGCTGCCGGCACCGGAAAGAACCAGGTTGGCGTTGCTGAGGTCCAGGGTCCCCAGCACCGCCAGGCGATCGCTGCTGGAGCCCGAGCCCAGTTCGATGTTCAGGGCGTTGCCGGTGGTGAGGAAGCTGGCCGAGCCCACGGTCAGGGTGCCGATGGAGTCGCCGGGGCTGAGGTTGCCGGTGACGGCCACCGAGCCGCCGAGGGTGCCCGTGCCGCCGAGGGTGCTCTTGGCGGCCACGGACACGGCCGAGCTGGCCGACAGTGAGCCGTCGACCAGCAGCGTGCCTTGGGAGACGGTGGTGGCGCCGGTGTAGGTGTTGGTGCCCGACAGAGCCCACGTGCCGGTGCCGGTCTTGGTCAGGGACAGAACGCCTGTGGTGCCCGTAGCGGTGGAGTCCTGCAGGTTGCCGGCGATGATGTTGTTGCCGGTGTTGCTGCCCTGAAGGGTCAGGGTGCGGCTGCCGTAGCCGAAATCTAGTGTGGAGGCCCCACCCGCGGTCGCGTTGGTGCTGAGGGTGAACTGCGTCGCGCTGTCAATTGACTTGATCGTTGCGCCACTGGGAATATTCGCGCCCACCACCTTCATCCCTGCCACCAAGTTCGCCGTGGAGCCAACCGTCACGTAGGCCTTGCTGCTGGTTAAGGTGCCGCTTACCCCCGAAACATCCGGAGACACGGGCTGATTGATAACCACAGCCCCAGTACCGGAACTGTCAATAGTCCCGTTGCCCGGGAGGTTGATGGTGCGGGTGTTGAAGGTCATAGCCCCGGCGGTGCTGGTAAACTTAAGTATTCCGGAATTGAGATCGATACTGCTCCCATCGCCCAGACTACCAACAGAGAGGGTGTTTCCGCCGCCGATCACCAGTCTGCCGGTGAAGGTGTTGCCGGTGTTGGAGAGCGAAGAGACGGTGTTGCTGCCGGTGTTGGTTGTGATGGTGCCGGTGCCGCTTACGACGCCAGCG
>JAJXTA010000239.1 GCA_021784265.1 bacterium
GGGTTTGGGTGGGTCCACGTGGCGGATCGTATCCAGGATGGTGGCGTAACCGGTCTCCGGGTGTGGCTGGGCCTCGAAAGGCGTTCGGCCGGTGAGCAGCTCGTAGAGAATCACCCCGAGCGCATAGACATCGCTCCGCGTGTCCACGTCCAAACCACCCAGGCCCGTCTGCTCGGGGCTCATGTACGCCGGGGTGCCCAACATCTGCCCGGCGCGGGTGAACAGCGTCTTGCCCGTCAACGGCTGTTCCCTGGCCTTGGCCACGCCGAAATCCACGATCTTGGGCTGCGGCTGGCCATCCAGCTCGGTCACCAGGATGTTGCTGGGCTTGAGGTCGCGGTGGATGATCCCCTTTTGGTGGGCGTGCTGTACCGCCCGGCAGACCTCGCAGAAGAGCCGCAACCGTTCGTCGGTGGTGAGCCGGTGGTCGTCGCAGTAGCGCGTGATGGCGACCCCGCGGACGAGTTCCATCACGACGTAAGGCCGGCCCGAAGCGGTGGCGCCACCGTCAAACACCTGGGCGATGCCCGGGTGGTCCATGAGGGCCAAGGCTTGCCGCTCGGCTTCGAACCGCGCCACGACCTCGCGGGTGTCCATCCCCGGTTTCAGCACCTTCAGGGCGACCCGCCGGTGGACCGGGGAGGATTGTTCCGCCACCCACACCACCCCAAACCCGCCTTCGCCAATCATCTCCAGCAACTTGTACGGACCGATCCGATCACCCGGCGCCTCGCCCACGGGCGGCGGGAGACCCGGTTCGGCGCCCACGACCACCGTGCCACCCGCCCGCTCGGCCAACCCGCTCGGCGGCCGTTCGAGAAAGGTGCGCGCCTGGGCATGGGCGGCGAGCAAGGTCTGGACCTGCTGCCGCAAGACCTCATCCCCCGCGCAAACACGCGCGAGGTACTCCGCGCGCCCTTGGGGGTCGGCGAGGTCGAGCGCGGCGCCAAACACTTCCTCCGCGCGCGGGTGCTTCGGGTTCATCGACACAATCGCGACTCAAATGGGCCCCACTTCCGACGCGGTGTTCGGTCGGACCGCATGGGTCCCCGCCAGGTAACGCGGAAAATCGGGCCAAAAGGGATCAGGCGCCGGGCCCGTTCGAGGTCCCTTCGTCGCGGGGCCGCCGCCTTCCGCGCGCACTGGAGCACCCCGCCAGTCTGTCACTCCGAGGTGCCTTAGACGAGCCTTAGTGCTCCAATTCATAAAGACGATCAGATTGGCGGCAAGCCATGGTTCGGCCCGACGAGGCGCGCGCGACGGCCTACCCGCCGGGGGTCCGCAAGGGGCGAGCCCCGAAGCCTGGCTGAGGTTTTGCGCTTCCCCGCGACGCCGCCGGCCCGTAGCCTCGCCGCATCCGATGGCGTCACACCCTATGAGAACTCGGCTCCTGCTCTGGTCCGTCACCTCGGCGCTGGCCGGATTCCTCTTTGGCTTTGACACCGTGGTCATTTCCGGGGCGGAGCAGACGATCCAATCCCTCTGGCACCTGAGCGCCAGCCTGCATGGTTTGGCGATGGGTTCGGCCCTCTACGGCACGGTCGTGGGCTCACTGCTCGGAGGCTGGCCCACGGACCGGCTTGGGCGCAAGCCGACGCTGGTGGGGGTGGGGCTGCTCTACATCCTCTCGGCGGTCGGCTGCGCTTACGCCTGGGGGGTCGGCTCGTTCATCCTCGCCCGCTTCTGCGGCGGGCTGGGCATCGGCATCTCGACCGTCGCCGCCCCGCTCTACATCTCGGAGATCGCCCCGCCCGCCTACCGGGGACGCTTGGCCGGCATGTTCCAGTTCAACATCGTCTTTGGCATCATCATCGCCTTCCTCTCCAACTTCCTGCTGCGCGACCTCGGCCCCAATGCCTGGCGGTGGATGCTCGGGGTGGCGGCCCTCCCCTCGCTTCTCTACACCGGGATGTGTGGGTTCCTGCCCGAGAGCCCACGCTGGTTGCTGGGCCGGAAGCGCGATCGCCCAGCAGGCTTGCTCATCCTCGCCCTGATTCAGCCGGAGGCATCGCCGGCCCAGCTCGAGGCCGCGGCGGACGCCATCGTGACCGCCTCCTCGGAACAGGCCACCGGGACGCGGTTCTGGACGGCGCGGCTCCGGTTGCCCATTACCTTGGCCGTCCTCATCGCGTTCTTCAACCAGCTCTCGGGCATCAACGCCGTGCTCTACTTCGCCCCGCGGATCTTCGAGCTGACGGGCCTCGGGGCGAAGGCGGCGATGCTCCAATCCGTCGGCATCGGGGTGACCAACCTGATCTTCACCTTCGTGGGGCTCTGGTTGATCGACCGGTTAGGGCGCCGGACACTGCTCTACCTCGGTTCCTTCGGCTATATCCTCTCCTTGGGCCTCACGGCCTGGGCCTTCGCCACCCACCATTATGCCATCGTGCCGACCTGCATCTTCGCCTTTATCGGCGCCCACGCCGTGGGACAGGGGGCGGTGATCTGGGTGTTCATTGCCGAGATCTTCCCCAACCGGTATCGCGCCGGCGGCCAGGCCCTCGGCAGCTTCACCCATTGGTTCTTCGCGGCGCTGCTGACGACGTTCTTCCCCGAGATGGTCACCGCCTTCGCGCCGGCGCACATCTTCCTCTTCTTCTGCGGCATGATGGTGCTCCAGCTCGTGTGGGTGCGGACCATGGTCCCGGAAACCAAGGGCGTCCCGCTGGAACAGCTCCAGGAGCAGTTGGGCGTCAGCGGCTAGCGACTCCAGGCCGCGCGCCGGCCCCATCGCGTCAGGCCTCCTCGACCAGCCGCAGGTTCCAGCGCTGGCACAACTCGTCCACCTGGGGGCGAAGGTCCCCGTAAAAGGTCACCCGGTGCCAACCCAGCTCCCAATGCTCCGCCAGTTTCTCCAGGTCCCCCTTCACGGCGGCTTCCACCTTGGTGCGGCAGGCCAGGTCGCTGGGGTTGTTCCCGAGCGTCTTGGCTTGGTGAAAGCGGACCTGGCGTCCGGCGGGGTCCAGCTCCAGCGTGGTGGTCAGATAACCGCTCGGCAGGAGGGAACGGATCGAGGCGCCGTGCCGGTCCTCGGAATGCGTCAGCACTTCGTAGGGCGTCTCGAGCCCGTCGCGCCCAAAGGGCTTGGTCATCGCCACGCAATGGGCATAGACAATCGCGCTCTTGGCGGTGTCGATCACCGGATCGGAGATGAATCCCGGTCGGCCCGTCACGGCGCTGAGCACCATCATGGTCAAGGCCGACATCTGGTCCGCCTCGCAACCCCCGACCCAACCGTCGTTGTTGAACTGGCTAAACCCGAGGCACGGGTAGGCCTTGAGGTGGCCTTCGTAGAAGCCTCCCAGGCAATTGATGCTGATCCCCCGGGCGCCGTGTCTCTCCATCACCTGCTTCATCGCCCCGTACATCGCCCCGGCCTGCTCGAGCGCCGCCGGGTCCACGCCGCTCACCACCTGCGCCTTGCCCGTCCACTGCGCGGCAAACTCGCGCGCGGCCTGCGGGTCCGCCTGGTCATACGCGCCCGCCAACTCCTTGAACTCGACCGGCACAAACTCGACGCCGGTCACGGCCTGGGCGGCCTTGCGAAAAGCCTCGCCACCCCAGCCACCACCCACCACGACAATGCGCGTCTGCCTGAGCGCCGCCAACGCCTGAACCAGATCCCGGCTGGGCACCGGGTCGGCGCGGCAGGTCCAGTCCGTCACGGCGGGTGTATTCCGCCGCCGCGTGTCCCGAAAGGCGGCCGCGACCTCCGGGCCGCTCTGTCCGCGTGTCAGCCCGGCAAACTGTTTGGCGGAGTCCACCAAGTGCTGGTCATCGCTGGAGCTGACCCAGTCCACAGGCTTGCCCATGCTCATCAGCTTGGCCAGGTCGCGCAAGAACAGGCCCGACCCGCCAAAGAGGTTATCGACCACCAGTGTCGGTTTGCCCGTGCCGCAAAGCTTCACCAGGTCGTTGTTCCAGCCCAACCCCTGCACGCACACCAGGTAGCCGTCCACCGCGGCATCCTCTTGGACCACGGCCGCGGCTTGCTTGGGATCGTTCATCACTTGCGTCGGGAGGAGCTCCACCCCCGGGCAGGCGCTGGTGAGCAGCGTGGTGACCTGCTGGCGGCGCGCCGCAAAGTCGTAACCGATGTTGGGCCAGATCGGCTGGTTGTTGGGCGTCTCGCAGAACACCAGCCGCACCCTGGCCTTGCGCGGAGCCGTCACCGTCGGAGATACTTCCGCTCCGCCCAGCAGCGGCGCCGCCCCGCAGGCCAAGCAGGCCGCGCAGCCCGACACAAACCGCCGCCGACTCATGAGGCAGGCGGGCGCGGCGAGCAACCGAGCGGCGGGGATAACGGGCGGTGTTCCTTTCATGAAGATTGATCATATTAACTTCTCTATCTCAAGTCAAGTGATATACCGCACCAACTCATGACCCGCGCCCACCGCCGCCGAGGCCTCCCGGGCTGGGGTAGGGCGCACCCAGCCGACGGGGCAACTCGCCGCCGCTTTCTGGTCCGCGCACTCGAGGCCATCGTCCTGGCCGCGATGCCGGGGCCGGCCGCCGAGCCGGCGGTGTCGCCCCGGACCCGCCTGACGGTGATCGACACCCACACCCACTTCTACGATCCGACCCGCCCCCAAGGCGTCCCCTGGCCGCCACCGAACGATCCCGTGCTCTATCGGCGCGTGCTGCCGACGGACTATCGCGCCCTCCCCGTGCCCACCCCAGTAACCGGCACCGTGGTCGTCGAGGCCAGCCCGTGGCTCGAGGACAATCAATGGGTGCTGGACCTGGCCGCCCGTGAGCCGTTCATCCTCGGAATGGTGGGCAACCTGCCGGTCGGCCGTCCCGGCTTTGCGAGTTGCCTGGAGCGGTTTGCCGCCCATCCCTTGTTTCGCGGCATCCGCCTGCGCGACCGCAAACTCGAAGGGGCGCTCGAGGACTCGGCCTTTGTCGGCGACCTGCGGCGGCTGGCCGATCGAGGCTTATCGTTAGACCTGGTTGGCGGCCACGAGATCCTCCCCTTCGCCGCGGCGTTGGCGCGCCGCCTGCCCGGGCTGCATCTGATCATCGACCACTTGGCCGGCATCACGGTGAATGGCAAGCCGCCACCCCCCGACTGGCTCGATCACATGCGCCTGCTGGCGCGGGAGCGGCACGTCTATTGCAAACTCTCCGGGTTGGTGGAGGGGACCGGTCGCACCGGGGGTTCGGCACCACGCGAGGTCGCGTTCTACCGTCCGGTCCTCGCCGCCATGCACGCCATGTTCGGGCCCGACCGCCTTATCTACGCGAGCAACTGGCCGGTGAGTGAACGCTTCGCCCCGCTGGGCACCGTCCAAGGGATCGTCGAGGATTACTTCCGCGCCTGTGGGCGTCCGACGCTCGAACGGGTGCTGGGGCAGAACGCTCGGGCCGCTTATCGATTACCACGCGCCTAACCTCCCGGCGTGGACCCGCGCCCCGGGCGGCATCGAGACCCGGCGGTCCGCCCTCACCTCGAGCCTGCCGGGGCGGACCGCCGAGCCGACCCTGCGTCATTCTCCGAAGAAGGGGAAGAGTCGCTTCAACTCCGCTTGCTCCGGACGCCGCCCATACTCGCAGACCTCGAAGGCCTCGGCGTATTGC
>JAJXTA010000240.1 GCA_021784265.1 bacterium
TAATCTCGCCGATGCCGGGCACCAGCAAGTCCATCGCCGCGACGGTGGCGCCGTCGGCGTTCAGCCGCATGTAAAACGGTTTGATGGCGCGGGGAAAGTCGAACACCGTCACCGGGCAACCGCAGTGCTCCTCGGTCAGGAACCGCTCATGCTCGGACTGGAGCCCCTGGCCCGCGACCACCGGGTGCTCAAAGGGGCGGCCGGCGCCTTGCAGGATGGCCACCGCTTCCCCGTACGCCAAGCGCTGAAAGGGACGCTCGACCACCAACCGGAGCCGGTCGAGCAGCCCGCGGTCGATGAATTTGGCGAAGAACTCCAGGTCCTCCGCACAATGCGCCAAGGCGTGGCGCGCCATTTCCTTCACGAAGGCCTCCCCGAGGTCCATGTCCCCTTCCAGGTCGCAAAAGGCCATTTCCGGCTCGATCATCCAGAACTCGGCGGCGTGCCGCGAGGTGTTCGAGTTCTCGGCTCGGAACGTCGGGCCGAAGGTATAGACGTTGGAGAGGGCACAAGCAAAGGTCTCCGCCTCCAGTTGGCCGCTGACCGTCAGATACGCCGGGCGCCCGAAGAACTCCGCCGCCAACGCCTCCCCCGCCACCGGGCGGGTCGTGAGCCGGAACATCTCCCCCGCCCCTTCACAGTCACTGGCGGTGATGATGGGGGTGTGGACATGGACAAAATCGCGTTCCTGGAAGAAGCGATGGACCGCGTACGCCAGCCGACTGCGCGTGCGGAAGATCGCCCCGAACAGGTTGGACCGGGGCCGCAGATGGGCGATGGTGCGCAGGAATTCCAGCGAGTGCCCCTTCTTCTGGAGCGGGTAGGAAGCGTCGGCCGGGCCGACCAGTTCGATCCGGGTGGCGCGCAACTCCCAAGGCTGTCCCGCGGCGGGCGAGGGGACCAGGTCACCCTCGGCCACGACCGACGCCCCGGTGGTCAGGTGGGCCAACTCGGCGTAACCAGGCGTCGCGGCGTCCAGCACCACCTGGAGGTTGCGCAGGCACGAGCCGTCGTTGACCTCCAGGAACGAAAACCCCTTGGCGTCGCGCCGGGTCCGAATCCAGCCCTTGACGGTCAGCCCGGGCGCCGGCGCCGACGCCCCGAGTACTTGTTTGATCAGTGTCCGCATGGCTCATCGGGCCCGCCGATGGGGTACGGCCATCGGCCACAGGTGTGCTGCATCATTTGCCCGCCCAATCTTCGAGAATCACCGCCCGCGTCAAGGCCAAACGGCGGGGCGGCCGGCCCCTCCCCCCTACGCCCCGGCGGCGGGGAACTCACTCAGACTCAAAGTGTTCCCGTCCGGATCCTTGAACCACGCCACCTGCGCGCCGCTGGGGAAAACGCAGACGCCCGCTTCGTCCTGGCTTAAACCGGGATAGCGTTCGAACACGACCCCTTTTTCGACCAGCGCTTGCATCTCCGCCCGCAACGCGGGCACCTCCCAGCCCAAAACCGTGTGTTTGGCCGGCCAGAGTTCCCCGACCTCCGTCACCCGCAGCCTCGTGCCGTGCCCATCGAACACGAGGGCAAAACCTTGATCGACCAAGAGCCGTAGCCCCAGAACCCCCTCGTAAAACGCCCGGGCTCGCCCGAGGTCGCGGGCGGCCAGAAAGGCAACCAGCTTCGCCTTGCCTAACATGGAATCACCGCGACGACACCACCTCAGCACGGCCTCCCGCCCAACAGCCGGGCGGGGAGGAAGAGCACGGCTCGAATCAGGGCGAACAGCGCGCCAAAAACGATGCCCACGAGCCGAACCGGAAGCGACACTAGCCAAACAACGGGGAAGAGCGCCAAGGCGAGGAGCGCCACGGGCCAGCAGAGCACAAACAGAATGCACCAACCGACGAAGAGAATCAGCGCTTTCATCCTGCCGGTACTTTCCCATCTCCGCCGCGAAAGTCAACCGCGCCGCGCCCGCGGGTCACGCACGCGAGCCTTCCGTGCCGGCGCGCTACCCAACCAGCCCCACCGGCGCGCCCGACCGCCGCCGAGCGGAGACAGAAGCGCCTCGCCCCCCGCCCCATCGCGCCGACGCGATCCCCCACCTGCCCGGGCCGTAACTGCTCCGGTGTGAGGCAGACCCGAGGGTCTGCTCCACCCGCGCCCACCTGAACACCCGGGGGCAACGCGGCCGCGGAAACCGCGTTGCCCACCCGGCTGGGCTCAGGAGCGTCGAGCCTACTTCAGGCGATCGAACGTCTTCTGGAGGATCTCCCAGCTCTTCAGCCCTTTGACCTTCGCCTGGCTCTCGGCGACGATCTGAGCTTCCTTCGCATTCTTCGTGGCCCGATCCACCTTGTGGAAAATGCCGAAGTAACCGGGGAACGCCGCATCCGCCAGCTTGTAGGCGGCGACTTCGTCGGTCACATCATGCTCCGCGGGGACCGGGTTGAAAGCGCCCCCCTTGCGCGGGTTGGAGGCGTCAAACGCCGTCTCATAGAACTCGACGCACTCGCTCAGGCACTCGACGTAGCCAAAACCATCGTGCGCCAGGGCCGCCTCCATCATCTGCAAGACGTGGTTCGGGTTGGTGTGGGTGGTGCGGGCCACAAAGCTCGCCCCCGCCCCCAACGCTTGCTTGATCGGATTGATGGGATGGTCCACGGCGCCCCAGATGTCCGTCTTGCTCTTGAAGCCCAGCGGCGAGGTGGGGGAGGTCTGCTTCTTGGTCAAGCCATACACCCAGTTGTCCATCACCACGTAGGTCAACTTGACGTTCTTGCGCGCCGTGTGGGTGAAGTGATTCCCCCCGATCGAATACGCGTCCCCATCCCCGCCAAAGGCGAACACGTGCAGGTCCGGCCGCGATAACGCGATCCCGGTCGCAAAGGGGAGGGTGCGGCCGTGGATGAAATGCACGCCGTGCGCCTGAACAAAATAGGGGAACCGGCTCGAGCACCCGATGCCGGCCACGATGGCGATCTTTTCCTGCCAGAGCTTGCTCTTCTCCAGCAGCTTGAAGAAGAGGGCGAGCACGGAAAAGTCGCCGCAACCCGGACACCACGTCGGATGATCGTCGGCCAATTCCTTCTTGCTCAGGGGTTTGCGCTCGGGGCTGGACACCGCCGGCGGGACCGCCACCGCGTCGTGGACGGGGGCTTCAGTCGTAAGGGAAACACTCATGCTTAATCCTGCGAATAGAGTTGGTTACGATTTCAAAAAGGTTTGAGTCTCAGAGCTTGCTTAAGCCGGCGGCCACGTTCGTTTGCACCCGCTGGACGATCTCCTTGACCTTGAACGTCAGCCCTTCGGTCTTGTTCAGCCCGGTGATGCGCGGGTCGCAGTACCGCGCCCGCAACACCGCCGCCAACTGCCCGTAGCCGTAGAGCCCCTCGTCGTTCATCTCCACCACCAGCACATGATTGAAGCCGGCGAAGAGGTTCTCCAAGCCGTTGGGCAGCGGGAAGAGGTGGCGCAGGTGAATGGCCGAGACGCTGTCCCCGTTGCTCCGCGCCCGATCCACGGCCTCTTTGATCGGCCCCTGCGTCGAGCCCCAGCCCACCAGCAACACGTTCCCTTCCGGGGCGCCGTAGAGCTTGGGCAACGGCAGGCTGGCGCCCAGCGCCTGGAGCTTCCGCCGCCGCTTGGCGGTCATCTGCCCGTGCGTCCGCGGGGCAGCGGAGGGATGGCCGTGCTCGTCGTGCTCCAGCCCGCTGAGCACCGGGTAAACCCCGTTCAACACCCGGGTGCCCGGAGGCACGTGATGGGGAATGCCGTCCGCCGCTGCCAAATCATACGGTTTGTGCTCGGCGACCGGCGTCAGGTCCAGCGGCAATTCCTGGCAGACCTGCTCGAGCTTCGGCTCCTCGAACGCCTCGATCCGCGTGGCGATGGCTTGGTCGGTGAGAATGATCACCGGCACGCTGTACTTGCGGGCGATGTTCACCGCCTCAATCGCCAGGTAGAAACAGTCCTCGACGTTGGCCGGCGCCAGCACCACTCGCGGGGCGTCCCCGTGACTGCCGTAACAGGCCAGGTTAAAGTCCGATTGCTCGACCGAGGTCGGCAGCCCCGTCGAGGGACCGCCCCGTTGCACGTCCACGATCACCAGCGGCACTTCCGCCATGATCCCCCACCCCAGCGCCTCGCTCTTGAGCGACAAGCCCGGACCGCTGGTCCCCGTCACCGCCACCCGCCCGGCGTAACTGGCCCCCAAGGCCATGGCAATCGAGGCAATCTCGTCTTCGCACTGAATGAAGGTACCGCCGTACTTGGGCAACTCCCGCCGCAGCAGCTCCATGATGTCCGACCACGGCGTGATCGGATACCCCGCCCCGAACCGCACCCCGGCGGCGATCAAGCCGTAGCCGAGCGCCTCATTCCCATTCATGACCAGTTGCGCCCGGGTTTTCTTCTGGCTGTCGGCAAGGCGGAATGTCTCGAGCAGGCCCCCGAGCGAGTAGGCGTGGCCGGCGTGGAAAGCGGCCAGGGCATTGTTGACCACGCTGGGGTCCTTGCCCCCAAACCGCTCGCTCAGCAGCCGCTCCAGCTTCGGCACGTTCAAATCAAACATCTTCGCCACCAGCCCCAGCGCATAGATGTTCTTGCCTTTCTCCCGCGCCGCCCCGCCAATCGCCTCGACGGTGAGGCTGGAAATCGGCACCGCCACATGCCGGTACTCCTTCTGCCAGTCCGCGTTGGGTTCGACATGGTCGCTGTCGTAGAGCACGATCCCCCCCTTGCGCAACGAGCCGATGTGATCCTCGTAGGAATGCTGGTAGAACGCCAGCAGCACGTCGGCCTCGTCCCCGGCGCTCAAGACCTCGCCCGACCCAATCCGCACCTGGAAAATCGAAGGGCCGCCGGAGATCGTCGAGGGGATGGTCATGAAGGTCATGACCTCCTGCTCGCTGCGCCCGGCCAGGCGGGCCAAAAAGCCGCCCAGAGCCTGGATGCCGTCCTGGGAATTGCCGGCGATGCGGATGACGGCCTCGGGGACCCGCGTCACGCCTGGGGGCCCGCCCGCGGGCGCGACCGTGTTGGTTGAATCGCTCATGAAATCAAGTCAATTAGTTTTATTAAAGCTTTCACCGACCGCTCGAACAAAGTTACCTCGGCTAACGCCCACGGTCGTCCCGGCGCCCGCCCGCCTCTTAAACTACCATCCCCCGGCAAGGTGTCAATGGCCAAACGCAATTCCTATTCCGTTGCCAACCAATAGGTTGCACGTTTCACCGCCCCCACCGCCCCGCCACCCGCACGGTCTGGATTAGGCACTGTTATGGCGGCCCATCCCTGCATTAAGTCCCCGCCCATCCCCCGCGCGGCCCGGCGTTTCCGGGGGCCACCGAGGCCACGGCGAGCCGGACCCACGCCCCCCCCCAAGACCAGCGGCTCACGGCGACACCACGCGGTCGAACCGCCGCGCGTCCCAGTCGGGTCAACGACGCTTATTCCTCACCGCCAGTGACAATCAAAACTCACCACGGCGCCGCCTTGCCTTTTCTGGCTGCCCGCCCCTCCTCTTTGCGTCTCTTGCGCCTTTTTGCGGCTTCCCTCCCCTTCCCCTTCGCAGGTTTTGCGCCTCCTCGCGGCTCCCCTTCCTCTTTTCGCCCTTTGCGGTTTTGCC
>JAJXTA010000241.1 GCA_021784265.1 bacterium
GAAGCGGTCCGTGGCCGCCGGGTATAACACGTGCCAACCTCCAAGCTGGGCGCCGGGTGCGAGGACGAGGCAGGGACGGCGTGCGCGCCGCCACTCGGCCACCACCCGCCGGTAGATCGGGGACCGCTGCGGCGCGGGACTCACCGCCAGGGCGCCCAACGAAAACTCGCTGGCGATCAACGCCACCCCGCCGACGTGCCGGCTGTCGCCGTGGGTGAGGACCAAGCGCGTCAGCCGGTTCACCCCTTGGCCGGCGAGAAACGGTTTCACCACGAATTCCGCGTCCGAGGCGCCCCCGGCGTCCACCAACAAATCATGAGCGCGGCCAGGGGCGTCGATGAAGATCGCGCTCCCACCGTGCACGCCCAGCACGGTGAGCTTCACCGCCCTCGACTCGGCCAGCCACACGCCGCCTTGAACGGCGAGAATCAGCCCGAGCACCGACGCCGTCCACCAGCGATAGCGCGGGTGCACCAGCCAGCCGGTGAACACCCCGGCCAGCAGCCCGTGGTAGAGCAGCAACACCCCCACCCCGGGAGCGGGCGCGTAAAACCAGGCGCCGGGCCAGGTCGTCAGCCAGTTGCTGAACCGGACCATGAGCGTCATCCACCACCAGGCGCTGCAGTTGAACAGCTCCGTCAGGGTCGGCAGCCAACTCCCGCAGGCCAAACTGCCCAGGTTGCACATCAAGGCCAGGCTGCTGAGCGGGACGATGACCAGATTCGCCAGCAGGCTCACCGGGGTGACCAGGTGGAAGTACCAGGCGATCAGCAGCAGCGAGCCCAGCCACGCCGCCAGCGACGTGGCCAGACTCAACGCCAAGTGACGCGCCGGTCCGCCCAACCACCGGCGCCAACGCGGCACCAGCACCGCTGGCACCCAGGGATCGGGGGCCAGCCAACCGCTCAACTCCCGGTTGATCGGCGGCAAAAACAAGGCGAGGCTCAGCACCACCAGGAACGAGAGTTGGAAACTGGCTTGAAACAACTGCTGCGGCTCCCAGACCTCGATGAGAAAGGCCGCCCCCGCCAGCGAGTTGAGCAAATCCACCGGGCGCCGCAGCGTCCAGCCCAGGATCACCACGCTCATCATGATCGCCGAGCGAATCGCCGAGGATTGCCACCCCGTGGCGCCGGTGTAGAGCCAGATCAACGGAATCACCACCCAGCCGCACGCCCCGCGCGGCACCCGCACCACCCGCAGCAACGCCACCAGGATCCCGGCGATCAACGCGATGTGCAGCCCGCTGATGGCGAAGATGTGCATCGTGCCGGTCTGCATGAACGGGGTCGAGACCTCGTCCGTGAGGGCGGTCTTCCAGCCCAGCGTCATCGCCCAAAGCAACCGCAGCGACTCGTCCTCGGCCGGCAGCCCGCGCGCCAGGGTCGCCTGCGCCCAGGCCCCGAAGCGGTCCGCCCAGGGCGGCTGCCGGAGCCGAGAGCCGGATTCGGCGAGCCGCCAGTCATTGGTCGTGTCCGCCTGCAGCTCGTAATAGACCCCTTGGGCCGCCAGATACGCGCGGTAATCGAACAACCCTTCCGCCACAGGCCCGCGGGGTACCCGCAGCAGCCCGGTGACCTCCACCTCTTCGCCGCCGAAGAAGCCGGGGGGCAAGACCGCCAGGGTGTTCACCGCCAACCGCCCCACGACCGGCAGCCAACCCTGCGGCCGTTCGAGGGCGTGGGCCTCGACGACCGCCAGCGCACGCCACCGCTCCTGCTCGTCCCGCACCGAGACCCGCGTCGATGGTGTCGCCTCCAGCCGGCCCCGCACCGTGACCAGTTCGATCCCCTCACCCACCACCCGCCGCAAGTCCGCCGGCGAGAGGAGGGCGGTGCGGGAGGCGAGGTTGACCCAACCCGCCAGCAACAACAGCGGCCACAGCAACCACGCCCGCCCTCGAGCGAGACCCAGGGCCCCCGCGGCGAGCACGCCGACCAGCGCGAACAGCAACGCCAGCGGCGGGACACAATACCTCCCCAGCAACACTCCGCCCACAAACACCAACGTCACCATCAACAGGGGACGCTTCCTCATTGCCTTTGCCGTCCTTCCTCGCGACTCGTTCTGCCCGTAGGAGACACCCCCGGCCGCCCCAACACAAGCCCAACCTCCAGCCGCGGGAGTTGAACAGAAGGAAACCACGGGCACCATGGGGAAACGCGCTCGACCGCCCGCGCGCCGGGGAAAAGAAGGAGATTCTGCGGCCGGGACGGAACCCGGCCCTGCCACCCGGTCCCGTTGTCCCATGGTCCGGTCGTCCGATCGTCCCCTTGCCGCACAAAAGGGCTTGATGTGCCGGGGCGGGCCGTCTAGGAAACGGCGAGTGTATTTTCTCGATGGGACACTCCTTCGGTTTCAGTGGCAAGAGGTGTTGTTCGCGGAGCACCCGCGGCGCCTGGAGCTGTTGAAACTGCAAGCCCCCTGGCCGCTGACGCCCTTGCGCCTCCGAGTCCATCGCAATCATGCCTTCGAGCCGGCAGCCGCCGCTCGGTCCTGGGACGCCCAATTCGCCTCCGATGTGCCTGACTCGGGAGGCGCCACCTTTGGCGACACGAGGCCGACGAATGCTGCGGCAGGAGGCGCTGGGACGCGCTGCGGCCGGTTCCTGGGTCCTGGGCAACGTCCGACCACCTCCCGGGCCGGCGGCATTGGACCTGGACGCCCAGGCAAGAAAGCGCCCAACTCGTGAGTCGGACCCCGTTTCATCCGCAAGCCCTGGTAGAGCCCGGTGCCACCGTTGGCACCGGCACGCGCGTCTGGGCGTTTGCCCATCTCGCCCCCGGGTCGCGCGTGGGACACGACTGCAACGTCTGTGACCACACCTTCATCGAGGGGGGGGTACGCGTCGGCGACAGGGTGACACTCAAGAGCGGCGTTTACCTCTGGAGCGGGCTGGAGATCGAGGACGACGTTTTCGTCGGTCCCGGAGCGGTATTCACCAATGACCTGCGCCCCCGAAGCAAGCGCTACCTGGACCAGCCGCTGAAGACGGTGCTCAAGGTCGGCTGCAGCGTCGGCGCTGGGGCGGTCATCCTTCCTGGGCTTACCATCGGCCGCTGGGCGATGGTCGGAGCCGGTGCCGTGGTCACAAAGGACGTGCGTGATTTTGCTTTGGTCATGGGCAATCCGGCCAAGCAACGCGCCTGGGTTTGCCGTTGTGGCGACAAGTTGCCCAGCGTTGCCGAAGACCGGGCGCGGTGTCGCTGCGGGCGCGCCTACAGGCTGGCCGCCGGAGTCTGCGTGCCATGGGAGGAGGCAGCGCGGGCGTCCTAGCCGCGGATGGCCCGGGGCTAGTCATCTCCTGCCACAGGATTTATGAACCTTGACGACTGCAAACTGATTGACCTGCCCAAAATCACCGATCCACGCGGCAATCTGACCTTCGTCGAAGGCGGCCGGCACGTCCCCTTCACGATTCAACGGGTTTATTACCTCTATGACGTCCCCGGCGGCGCCGAGCGCGGCGGCCATGCCCACAAGGAGTTGCACCAGTTGATCATCGCCATGTCCGGCAGCTTCGATGTCGTCCTGGACGATGGCACGCGCAAGGGCCGTTTCCATCTCAACCGCTCCTACTACGGTCTCTACGTCTGTCCGATGATCTGGCGGGCACTCGACAACTTCTCCTCGGGCTCGGTTTGCATGGTCCTGGCCTCCAATCATTATGCGGAGTCCGACTACTTCCGGGACTACCAGGACTTCCTGCGCGCCGCCGCACGCTGAAATGGAGCCCCGAGGCCACCAACCGAGGCCCAGCCCGCGCCGCGGCGGTGGTCCGTGGGCGCTAGCCTGAGTATGAAGGTACCGTTTCTCGAACTCAAGCCGACGTACCTCGAACTGAAAGAGGAACTCGACGCGGCTTATCACCGGGTGATGGATTCGGGCTGGTACCTCCTCGGCAAGGAACTGGAGGCCTTCGAGGCTGAGTTTGCGGCCTATTGTGGCGTGCAGCACTGTGTCGGTGTGGGAAACGGGCTCGAGGCCCTCCACTTGGTTCTCCGGGCCTTCGGCATTGGCGCCGGCGATGAGGTGGTAGTGCCTTCCAACACGTTCATCGCCACCTGGCTGGCGGTTTCCTACGCCGGCGCCACCCCGGTGCCCGTCGAGCCTGACCCGCGCACCTACAACCTGGACCCCGCACGCCTCGAGGCGGCCCTGAGCCCGCGCACCAAGGCCATCCTGCCGGTCCATCTCTACGGCCAACCCGCGGACATGGACCAGATCGTGGCGCTCGCCCGGCAGCACGGCCTTAAAGTGATCGAGGACAACGCCCAAGCCCAGGGCGCTCGTTACCGGGGCCGGACCACCGGCGGGCTGGCGGACGCGGCCGGGAACAGCTTTTACCCCGGCAAAAACCTGGGTGCCTTCGGGGACGCGGGGGCCGTGACGACAAACGACCCGGAGTTGGCCGCCAAGGTGCGCGCCCTGCGCAACTACGGGTCGAGCCGCAAGTACTACAACGATGACCAGGGCTTTAATTCCCGGCTGGACGAACTCCAAGCCGCCTTCTTGCGGGTCAAGCTCCGCAAGCTGGACGAATGGAACCACCGCCGCCGCGACGTGGCCCACTCCTATCTGACTGCGTTGGAAGGCTTGGAGGGGTTGACGCTCCCCTTTGTGCCCGCCTGGGCGGAACCGGTCTGGCACCTCTTCGTCATCCGTCATCCGCGACGCGACGCCCTCCAGACGGCCTTGGCCGAAGCCGGGATCGGGACCTTGATCCATTATCCCGTGCCACCGCACCGGTCCGGGGCGTACGCAGCCAGCGGCTTCCCGCCGAACGCCTTCCCCCTGGCCACGACCCTGGCCGACACGGTCTTGAGCCTGCCGGTCGGCCCCCACCTGAGTCCGGCCCAGCTCGATGCCATCGTTGCCGCCCTGCGCGGGCTTGGGGCCGGTAACGGGGTGGCTTGAGGTGAAGCCCCGCGCGCCAAGCCGGGAGGGAGCCGGTAAGCCTCAAGCGGACGGACCGGCTCAGGCGGCCCACGAGGGCCAGCCCGCCGGACCGCTGCTGCAGGCCGATGCCTCCGCTCCGCCGAGCGCGGCCAGCCCGGTCGATCCGCGCAACCACTCCTACGGCCAGATCCTGAAGTCGTCCGCCCTCATTGGAGCCTCATCGGTGGTCTATCTGGCGTTCGCGGCGGTGCGGAACAAGGTGATCTCGCTGGTGCTGGGCCCTGCCGGGATCGGGTTGGTGGGGGTCTATACCGCGATCGCTGAGGTGGCCAAGAGCGTCGCGGGGATGGGGCTGAGCAACAGCGGGGTGCGCCAGATTGCGGAGGCGGTCGCCAGCGGCGATCGCCCGCGGGTCGCCCAAACCATCATCACCCTGCGCCGTGTGGCCCTGGTGCTAGCGGCGCTCGGGGTGCTGCTCCTCGTGGCCCTGAGCGGACCGGTCGCGCGCTTTTCCTTCGGCGACAGATCCCAGGCTCACTCGGTGGCACTGCTTTCGCTGGTCGTCTTCTTCGGAGCAATGTCGGGCGCGCAGTGCGCCGTGATCCAGGGCATGCGCCGGATTGGCGACCTGGCCCGCACCACGATCCTGGGCAGCGTGTGTGGCACTGTTCTC
>JAJXTA010000242.1 GCA_021784265.1 bacterium
CCGTTGTGGCAATGCGGGTACAGTGACGATTGACATTCCCCAGTGATGACAATTAACGATCACCATTGAGCCCGGTAGCATCCAGGCGCGGCAGGCGACCCACCGGTCGCGTACTCACGTGGCCAGGGTGAGGCCTCGAGCCCTCGGCCCACACGTCGCGGCGGGGTTAAGGTTTGGGGGCCGCTTTAGGCCGTGCCGCGGCGGGCGAGGGAGGCAACTGGCCCCGGGGCGGCGGGTAGCGGCGCAGGAAGGTCCCAATGTCAGGAGCTGACTCGGCGATCGGGACCGACGGCGGATAGACACAATCGCTTTCCCAGTTGGGTGGCTTGGGCAGACTCGCCGGGATGGGGATGACGAGGGGTGGGGTGGGCTCCTGGGCGAAGTCGAAGCAATCGAGCATCGGGTCGGCGTGGGCGTCGCGGGCGGTGAGGTGGCTGAGGCCAAAGCGCCGCTCGATGAAGGTGAGCATGGACGTGAAATCGTACGTATGATGCGAAATGTAGCCGCGCTTGGCGAAAGGAGAAATGACCAGCGTGGGCACCCGCGGGCCGTAGCCAAAGGCATCGACCACCGGCGGCGGCACGTGGTCATAGAACCCACCGTAATCGTCCCAGGTGAGGAAGACGACGGTGTGGGGCCACGCCGAGCTCCGCATGAGGGCGTTGAGCAGGCGCGTCACGTACCACATACCGGCCCAGGGCGGGGCGGGCGGATGCTCGCTGTCGCGGCCCATCGGGACAATCCAGCAGACGGCCGGCAGCGTGCCGCGCTCGAGGTCGTCAAAGTAGGCCTCCAGCGCCACCAGGTGCGCCATTGCCGCGGGGTTCTCGCGGATGGCCTTGAAGCCAGGCAGCGGATTCCAGAGCGAGTAATGCTTGGGGTCTGGGTCGGCCAGGTAATTGCGCTTTTTCGGGGGAGGATTGACGGGCCGGGTTTCAACATAATACCTCCAGGAAACATCCGCCTGCGTGAACAGGTTGACCATGGTGGCGAAGCTGTAGCCGCCGGGCGAGTTGAGCACCTCCTCGATTTCCTCGACGGAGAAGATATTGTTGATGACGCCGCCCGACTGCGCGGCCACGGTGTAGAGGTGGTTGGGCAGGCTCGCGCCGTTGAGCGAGGAGAAGAAGCGGTCGCACAGAGTATAGTTGGAGGCGTAATTCCAGTAGTTGGGAATGTCGCGCGCGTCGTAATAGCCCATGGTATAAACGCTGCCTTCGGCCCAGACGAACCCGTCCATCGCCCCGTGGTTGTAAGCAGCGTGCGCGATCACCCAACGGTGGGCCAGGTCGCAGGGGGGCATGTCCTTGGGCATGTGGAATGGGGCGACGTCGCGCGAACCGCCCGGCAGCACCGGCAGCACCGTCCCCGGCGGCGGCCCATCGGCACCGGGATAGGTGCCGAAGTAGTTATCGAACGAATGGTTTTCCTGGATGATCCAAACGATATGCTCGACGTTCGTGAGGCCGCCGATCCGGGGTTTGGCGGGCGCCAAGCCCTCGGCTCCGGGTGCCGCCGAGCCTGCCCTCCCCGCGCCGCATGCCACAAGCAGCGCGAGCCAAAGCCGCGAGAGGTTTCGCACAGGCATGGCCGCACTCTAAACTCCCCGGCACCACGGGGGTCAAGCAAAACCCCGGAGGCCGCGGTGATCCGCGCGCGGTTCATACGACAACAGAGCGGTTGTACTCACCTCTCGCGGCCGGAGAGCCACCCGCGTCGGCAGGATCCTGCTCACCGGCAGAATTCCGGGGTTCCCGCGGACGGTTGCCCTAGCCGCCCCCGGGCGGCGCCGGACCGCGCCCGATGAGACCTCCGCGTAACCACTTGCCGATCGCCCAGCCCACCGCTCTCTCACGTTCGCGGCTCTGAACGGAGGGGCGGCACGCGCCGACGCGCCGCACCTGACTGGCCGAAGCCTGGGCGTGGCGCCGGCCGACCTCGATCCCAATGGCGGCGTTATCGGTGCGGCAACCGGGTTCTTCACGGCGGCTCTGGTCGGTGGCGTGGAGGAGGCAGCGGGGCGCCCAGCCGGTCTTGCTCTCGCCGTTGGCCCAGACCTTGGTGTCGAGGCGCTCCCCCGCGAAAGGTCCACCCCGCATTCCTGACTCGACTTTCACCGCGGCCCAAGCGCATGTTCCTCGCCAGCCACCGAACACAATGGGACGCACGAGTGCCACGCAATGCAAGCAAGCCTAATCACCTTATTGTCCGGGCTTTTGCTCGGCCTGCCCTGGGCGCTCCAGGCCGACCCCCAGAACCGCAATACCGATTGGTTCCACGCCGCCCACTACGGCGTGTTCATGCATTTCCTGCCGGGCGATGCCCAGGGGCTGGAACGGGTGCGGGAGTTCGACGTCGAGGCCCTCGCCCGCCAACTCGAGGCGGCGGGGGCGGGCTATTTCGTGCTCACTCTGGGACAAAACTCGGGCTACTTCAATTCCCCCAACGCGGCGTATGACCGTTTGGCCGGCTACGCCCCGGGGGCGCGGTGCGCGCAACGCGATCTGCCGCTCGCGGTTTACCGCGCGCTCCGGCCCCGGGGCATCCGGTTGCTGCTCTACCTGCCCTGCCAAGTGCCCAACCGCGACCGGCAAGCGCAGGCCGCCTTCGGCTTGCCGGTCGGGCCGGCGGATCAGCCGATCGACCTCGCCTTCGCGCGGAAGTGGGCGCGGGTGATCCAGGAATGGGGCGACCGTTACGGCGACAAGGTGGCAGGCTGGTGGTTCGATGGCGGCTACGCCCACATCCATTTCAGCGAGGCCATTGCCCAGGTCTATGCCCGTGCCGCCAAGCATGGCAACCCGAAGGCCATCGTCACCTTTAACCCCGGCGTGCGGGTGATCCACTACACCGCCGCCGAGGACTACACCGCCGGCGAACTCAACGAACCCTTCGACCAACTTCCGGCGGGGCGTTGGCTGGACGGCTCCCAATGGCATGCCTTGACGTTCCTCGGCTCCGGTTGGGCCCAACGTAACACGCGCTACACCACCGCGCAGTGGGCCGCGTGGGTCGGGGCGGTGGTGGACCAGGGCGGCGTGGTCACGCTGGACCTGGGTCCCAATTACGACCCGCAGGCGGGGCCCATCGGGTCGCTCGCCCCCGCCCAGTTGCAACAGGTCCAAGCGGTGCGAGACCGGGTTCGCGGGTCGGCGCGGGTCCCACCACCGCGGCGGCGTCGGCGGGCCGACAGCTTCCTGGGCGTGCATTTCGATTTCCACGCCGGCCCGGACTGCACCGAGATTGGGATGAACACCACCCGGGCCATGATCGAGGCCCTGATCGCCCAGGTTCGACCGGATTACCTCCAGATCGACTGCAAGGGACACCCCGGCCTCTCCAGCTACCCGACGCGCGTGGGCAACCGCGCCCCGGGGTTTGTGGGGGATCCCCTCCGGCTGTGGCGGCAGGTCACCGCCGAGCACGGCGTCGCGCTCTACATGCATTATTCCGGCGTGTGGGATTCGGAGGCGATTCGCCGGCACCCGACCTGGGCGGTGATCAATGCCGACGGCACCACTAACCGCAACGCCACTTCCTTCTTCAGTCCCTATGCCGACCAACTCCTGATTCCGCAGTTGCGGGAGTTGGCGGGCGATTACGGCGTCGATGGGGCGTGGATGGACGGAGAATGCTGGGCGGCGATGCCTGATTACGGCCGGGCGGCGGTGCGGGCCTTCGGCGCCGCCACCGGCATCCACGACCCGCCGCGCGGGGCGGCGGACCCCCACTGGTACGAGTTCTTGCAGTTCAACCGCGAGGCCTTTCGCCGTTACCTGCGTCATTACCTCACGGAAGTGAAACGGACCAATCCCCGCGTGCAGCTCTGCAGCAATTGGGCCTTCAGCGACCACATGCCCGAGCCGGTCTCCGCTCCGGTGGACTGGCTCTCCGGGGATTTCTCGCCGCAGGATAGCGTCAATTCCGCCCGCATGTCCGCCCGCTACCTGGCCGGCCAGGAGAAGCCCTGGGACCTCATGGCTTGGAGTTTCACCACCAAGCCCGGCAGGGGCGGCGGCAATCAGAAGTCGGTGGTTCAACTCGAGCGGGAGGCGGCCATCGTCCTGGCCCAAGGCGGCGGTTTTCAAGCCTACTTCCAACAGAAACGCGACGGCTCCTTGCGGGAGGAGGGGTTCCGGACGATGGCGGCGGTGGCGCGGTTCTGCCGGGCGCGGCAAGCGCTCTGTCATCACGCGGTGGCCGTGCCGCAAGTGGCGCTGCTCTATTCAACGGCCGATCACTACCGGCAGATCCAAGGGCTGTTCAACCGGGATTTGTCGCGGCTCAACGGGACGCTGCAGGCCCTGCTGGAAACCCAGCACTCGGTTGAGGTCCTGAGCGAGCACCGGCTCACGGGGCGGATGCGGCAGTATGGCTTGATCGTGGTGCCGGAGTGCGAGTATCTGGAACCGCGGTTCAAGCAGGAACTGGTGAGGTATGTTGACCAAGGAGGGAGCCTGCTGTTGGTGGGCTCGGCTGCCGCGGGTATGTTCCAACCCGAGTTGGGCCTCAGCCTTGATTCGCCCCCGGGCGCCCGGCCCGGGTATCTGGCCCTGGCGCAGACGCTCGAGCCCGTCCAAGGCGCCCTCGGCGGTGTGCACCTCGGCGCGCGTGCCCGGCCGGTTGGACAACTCCAAGCCACTCCGGAGACGGCTACGGCTTTGGGGCCGGCGGCCGCGGTTGCCCCGCTCGGGCGAGGGCTGGTGGGCGGGGTGTTTTTTGCCTTCAGCGAGAGCTACCTGAGCCAGCGCTCGGCCGCGCAACGCGCCTTCCTCCAGACCTTGGTGCGTGAGCTCTTTCCCAAACCGATGGTGGAGGTGTCCGGGTCACCCGAGGTCGAGGTGGCGGTCAACCGGCTGCGGGGCCGCCTGCACCTCAACCTGGTGAACACGGCCGGCCCGCATGTGGAGGAACCCGTTCTGGAGACCATTCCGCCGGTCGGCCCGCTGGCGGTCACCGTGCGCACGGGACAGAAGCCGGCTCGGATCCGGCTCGAGCCGGAAGGGCAGGCCCTCAAGTTCGATTACGACGGCACGGAGACCCACTTTGAGGTGCCGCGGCTCGAGCTCCATAGCATCGTGGTGGTGGAATGAGACCTCCCCGTCTCTGGCGGCACGGCGGTGCCCGCCTGCCAGCCACGCCGCGGCGCTCAGCCGGGCCGAGGCCCGCCCCGCCCGAGGCCCTGCCTCCCCTCAGGACCAGGAGCTTGACGCACGCGCCGCTCCTGCCCGTGCTCCTCGTCCTCGCCCTGCTCAACCCCCGGGGCGTGGCCCAGCCGGACCGCGCGGCGCCCGCGGCACCGCGCCGCGAGCACAAACCGTATTTCACCCCGTTCACTTGGCCCTCCACACCCCCCGCCGATTGTCCGTTCCCGCCCTCGAGCGAGCTGACCGGCCTGCGCTTCACCGGGGTCCACAGCGACTACCATTTTGCCGATACTTGGTATCCGACGTGGGCGGCCGACGGCAACCTCTACTCGCCGTGGACCGACGGCGAGGTCAACGGCCTCGGCGCGTCCTCCGCCGGCACGAATGCCACGACCGGCTTTGCGACGATTTTGGGCGACGACC
>JAJXTA010000243.1 GCA_021784265.1 bacterium
GTTGATGGTCATAATTCCACATCGTGGCACTGTTTGTGGGATTGAATAAAATAGAAGGACTCATCGCCGACACATGGCCATCGCAAAAAAGCTGATTGTAGTTCTTGCCATGTGGCAAGACGTATGGCGCAGCAGCTAGATCGCTGGCGAAAAGCCGGCAACACACTCCAAGATCATCGCCCCCAGATAAATCTGCCTTCATCAAAGAATCGCATATCGCCAGCATTTCACTTGGGTCACTAACTTTGGCTTCGGAAACCGATGGCACAACATTCCCTTGTGAATCTTTCCAGTATAAAACCGGCCCCAATCCGAAATGCTCATGGGTGCGGTCATCAAAACTGACTCCTGCTGTGTTGTAGGCGTAGCTGCCAAGGCGGTCAATCGCTCCCGGAAGATGGGGGCCGGAAATCTGACCCCTATAGCCTGGACAGTGAAACGCGCTATTCGTCCAGTTTAGCGGGTAATACGGGAAAAGCTTCGACGACCAATAAACCAAGCCTACAGCCCTGCCACCCTTGCCAGTGGCATCGCCACCCGATGGGCCAGCAGGGCCAAGGTAACGAGGATACTGGTTCTGGCTATCATGCACATACATTTGGAGGGCCAAGCCCATCTGATTCAGGCGGTTTTTGCAGGAGACGGAGCGGGTATAGGACTTGGCAGCGGAAAGTGCGGGCAGGAGCAAAGCTGCCAATATACCGATGATGGCGATAACGACAAGCAACTCAATCAGTGTAAATCCAGAATTTTCGTTGCTGTCTGGCTTCATACTGGTTTTGACAATGCACAAGGTCGTGACTCACGCCGCCTAACATGTAAGTGAGCGACACGCCTTCGTCGTCATATTGGTATGGCGAGCCTGCGCGACCCACTGCGATCGCTGGTCAGTTCAGGGCTTTGGGCCGCCGTCTTTCGCATCAGCCGCGGCAGAATGCCCCACCCGAACCGAGGACTCAAGCGATTCCGCATCGCCCGGTCGTCTCGGGCGGCAGCCTTGGGCCGGGTGAGCCGAGGGGAACGCCCCCCGGCTATTGGAGCAGCGCGATGCGGTAAAACCGTTGCGTCCGGTCCCCGCCGCCGTCGGTGACGGTGAGGACCGCACCGCAGCGACGGCGGAATGGCCGGGCAACGGACGCGAAACCGAAACCGCGTCGAATCGCGGATATCGAGGGTCGATCCTCCAACGCCGAATCCAGGCGGAGCCGACGTTGGATGTGCGCGGACGGATGTTCGGTGCCTGGATGCCATCAAGTCCTCCCGCTCTGAGCGGCGGACCTGGATGGGAAAGTTGCCGCCGCCAGAAGAAAAGGACCGGGAGCGATCTGGCGCTCCCGGTCCTGGGTGGAGTTCAGGGTTCTCCCGTTATTGCGAAACCCGGAAGAACATCTTCGCGCCGGTGACGGTGGTCGTGTAAGGATTCGCCGCGCCGGGGATGACCGTCCACGGCCCGGTGACCGCCGGGGCCGAGAGCAGTTTCTGGCCGGCCTTGGCGGGCGACCACGCGATGGACAGGGTGCTGCCGCTCAGGGTGATCGTCACCGTGGGCGGAGCCGTGATCGGCACCAACCCCCGCAAATCCACCCGCAGGCCGGTGGGATTGGGCGTGGTCGGCGCGTTGTAAACGATGAAGTCGAGCGTGTTGGTCCCGGCCACCAGGCCGTTGGTGCCGGTGAAGGAGAACGGCGTCAGGGCGCTGAAGCCGAGGCTGTTGGTGCTGCTGGTGCTAGCCCCGTTAATCAGGATGTCCACACCGTAGTTGTCCACCGCCCAACCGCCCACGAGTTGGACCTGGCTGAGGTCATAGCCGCTCAGATTGAAGGTCGTCTCGTAAGTGTAATTACCTTCGGCATCACCCTGCGTCGGATCGAGGTCCTGCCGTTGGTTGGAATTCGGGGCGATCCAGCGGGAGTTGGGCCCGTTGGGGAGCCAGGTGCCAAGCTGGATGGGCCAGGCATTGGTGATGACCAAGGCATTGGGGCCGGGGTAGTTGGGATCCGCGCTCACGGTGAGGACATAGTGCGGGTCCACCACGCCATCCGGCAGCAAGGCGCCGCTGGCGTCCACGCCCGTACCGTAAACACCGGGGATCGTGCGGTAGGCCACGTTGAGCAGCGCATTCGAACTGACGGCGACGCCCCAGAGGTTGCTGACCGTGACGGCGTAATTGCCGGAATCGGCCGCCGTCACCCCGGACAGCGTCAGGCTGGTGCCGGTCTGGCCCGACAGCGGCGCCCCGTTCTTCAACCACTGGTAGCCGAGTGGCAGCGTGCCGGTGGCGGTCACGTTGAAGACCACGGTGTCACCGGTCACGGCGGTGACGCCCTGCGGTTGCACCGCGATGCCGGGGGCGATGCCGGGCAAGGTGCGCGCGCTGGTCTGGGTGAACTCCAGCCGTAAACCGGTCGGCCCCGCGCCGGAATTGTTGACGGTGAAGTCCAGCGTGTTCGTCCCTTGGAGGAAGGCCACGTTGGTATGGGTGATGATGAAGGTCGTCCACGAACCGTAATTGAAGCTGGTCGGCACGGTGACCGGCGTGCCGTTGACCGCCACCGCGGTGCCCCAATTGTCGGACGCCCAACGGCCCACGACCTGCACGGTGTTGGTGTCCCGCCCGGTCAGGTCAAACGTCGTCCGATACACGTAATCCCCCGCGGCGATGTCCGCGTCCCCGAGCGTGGCGCGGGGTCCGACCCACTCGGAGGTGGCGCTGTTCGCCAGCCAGGCGCCCGGGAAACCGTTGGTGCCCACAAAGACGCTGGCGGAGCCGCTGTCGGGATTGGCCCGGAGGATCCAAAGCGGATCGAGGGCGCCGCCCGGGAGCAGATTGCCCGCGGCGTCGATGCCGGTGTTGTGGAGGGAAGGAACCGCCTCGAGCAGTGACAACCGGGCCACCACGCTGGTGACTGATCCGGAACTGTTGGCCACCACAATGGTGTAATTGCCTTCATCGTAGAGGTGGACGCCCGCCAGCGAGAACGTGGCGTTGGTGGCGCCGGCCACCATGTTGGTGCCCAGCCACCATTGGTAGCTCAACGGCAGGCTGCCTTGGGCGACCACGCTGAAGCTGGCCGGCTGACCGAGATAAACGGTCAACGGCAGCGGCTGGAGACTGAGGACGGGCGGCGTGCCGGGCGGCACGGGTACGATGGCGACATCGTCGATGAGCGCCGTGCAGTCCCCGCCCTGCGGACTGGCCTTGATGAAATCGAGTTCCAGGGCCGTGTTGGTGGCGACGAAGACCGCGGTGGAGATTTCGTGGTAGGGATTGCCGCCCCCGACCGGCAGCACGTTATGCGCGGCGAGGACCAGATTGCTGCCCACTTGGACTGCCAGCGAGGGGACCGTCGCCCCCGTGCGGGCGTTTTCGTAGTAATGGACGTAGTACTGGGCGCCCACGGTGAACCCGCTCACCACTTGGCTGAGGATGCCGTCCGCCTGCATGAACGCCACCTGGCTGCCGTCGGGGACGGCGCCGTTGTCGGCGAAGGGGCTGCTGCCACCGGCCGGGTTGAGGCCGTGGCCGCCGAGGGCGTTCCAACCGGTGATCGGTCCATTGGCGCTGACGTAGCCGGGCCAGGTCGCAAACACGTCGGCCTCAAAACTCGGGTTGGTCATGGCCAGACCCACCGTGAGCCGGGCGACACGGCTGGTGGTCGAGCCGGCCGCGTTGGCGACGGTCACGCTGTACGCGCCCGCCGCCGCATCCGCGGCCGTGATGGTGTAGGTGCTACTCGTGGCCCCGGCAATCGGCACGCCGTTGAGGTTCCATTGGTACGTCGGCACCGGATAGCCCAGCGCGGTCACGCTGAAGGTGGAGGACAATCCGGCGGCGGCGACCAGGCTCGCGGGCTGGCTGATGACGATGGGCGCCGCGTTGGCGGGACTGGTGGCGCGGTTGCTGAAGCCGTAGGTGTGGAAGCTCACGTTCGCCGGAACGAGCGGGGCGTATTGGAGCGTGGCGGTGCCGCTGGCGTCGGCGGTGTACCGATACGAGACGGTGATGCCGTTCTTGCTGCCGTAGGCGTCCTGGTTGACGGTCAGGTAGTCGTTGCCCATGTTGAACGTCACCCAACGGCTGCCCAGCGACGGGGGTTCAAAACCCACCGAGTAAATTGTCACGACGTACTCGGCCCCCGGCGTCAACCCCTGCATCGTGATGCTCTGGTACTGGCCGGCCGGCACGTTGCCGCCATAGACGAAGTCGCCCGCCAACACCGCGCTGCCGTCACCACCGATGGTCAGCGCATTGTTGTCCCCATTGTAAACGAGCCCCAGGTAGGTGGTCGTGAACCGGCCCGGGAACGACGGGTTGGCGCCCGGCACGCCGAGGAAGGTGACGGAATTGATGACCGGGTTCGTCGCCCGCCCGAAGTTGAAGGCGTGCGTGTAGAAGTTGGTGGCGCTCACCCCCGAGTCGGCGTCGCTGGTCCACGGCGCCACGGTGAACCGGCCGCTGGTGGGGGCGATCTGGAAATCATCCACCAGCAGCGTGTTGGTCCCGCTGGCGTCGTTGACGACCGAGAGCATCTGCGACGCGGCCGCGGCTTGGAACTCCAACGCGACGTGCCAGTACGGATTGGCGCCGGTGACGGCCGCGGTCGAGAAGCCGTCCGGACCGCCCGGCAGCAGCACGGCCACCCCGTCGATATACACTTTCACGTTCGGCGTCTGTCCGTTGCTGGCATTGGCGCGGAACATCAGCTTGTAGGTCGTGCCCACGGTCAAACCGCTGATGGTCGTGCTGAGCGTGGACGGCGTCGTCGGATCGTCGTAATTCGATTCGAGGAACGCCACGTTGGTGCCGGCGGGGATCGCCCCATTGTTGGCGAAAATATTGGTTCCGCCGGCCGGATTGAGGCCGACGTGGTTTGGCGGACTTGCCGTCCAGCCGGTGATGGCCTTGTTGAGACTGACGTAGCCCGGAGCGTTGGTGAACGTGTCGGCCTCGAAGCTGGGGTTGGGGATGGTCTGGCCGAAGACGGCCTGGCCCAGCAGCGACGCCGCCGCGATCCCGCACGCGGCGATCCGGCCGAAGGTCCACGAACAGATGGTCAGGTTGCGTTTCATAGGTGTTCTCAAGGGTGATGTTGGGTTGGTTCCGACGATGCCGATCCGGTTCTTTGCCCACGGGGACCGCTGCGACTCACCGAGCCGCAACGCGCCCATGACCGCCGACCGGATAGGCCCAGGTCCGACCACGAATTGGCCGGCTCTCCAAGGAAGGGGACTCCTCTGCGCCGGGCGTTGGCGTGGAAACAATTCATGGGTTGAACGGCCAAGGCGTAACATGGAAGCGTCCCTTTGGCAACACAAAACACGGGTCGGGCGCGAGTTTTTTGACGCCGGCACGCCCCGGTCCGACCGTTCCGCGGGCTGGCCTAGCGCGCCTGGGCCGCGCCCAGCAGAAACCGGAGCGCGCCTTCACTGAAGCCGAACCCGTGCGCGGAATCATGCTGGAGGACGCTCGCCACGTAGAGGATCCGCCCTCCGCCCGGCCATTCAATCAGCCCCGCGGCGTCGCCGTAGTCCTTGCCGGAGGCGCCGACGATGCGGG
>JAJXTA010000244.1 GCA_021784265.1 bacterium
TGAATCCATAACCTGGTACCCACTTAGTCGCAAAAGCCGGTGCAAGTGGACAAAACTTTTTCGGCTCCCCCCCTCCACCGCTGCCGCTCCCTCGGGTCCCCCCCTGCCAGTCTTGGCCGGAGAGGCGGGTAATCACCCCGCCAGCAAGGGTCCCAAGGCAGCCACCGCCACAGACCGCCAGCGCCCCAAGCGTTTCTCGCCCGCATCATATTGCACTCGCCGGCGTCAGCGGCGGTCCCCCCCGGCCGGGCTGGCGGCACAGGTCCGCAGTGAAACCGGGCGCAGGGGCTTTTAGGGCAGGCGCTTGGCCAGGCGCCACCTTTCGCCAGCCCCGGCGGCACGGGCAATCAGCGCGACGAGGCAGACGAGATCGAGCAAGAGCGTCCCTCCGAGCAGTCGCTGGTTGCCACCGCCGGGGAAACCGGCCACGAAGGCGTGAGCGTCGGCCGCGACCTGCAAGCCATGTGGGAGCTCGAACTCCACCCGAGCGCCGCGGAGGGCGCGTGAACCCGTGAGGGTGAGGAGGCCAAGCACGGCGAACAACGCAACCACCCGCCGATCACCCTCTCCCAAGACGTGGGTGGAGCACGAGGAGGCTGCCAGCGAACAGCCCAGCCCAAACAGGAACACGGGCACTCAGTCCCGTTTGGAAGCTGGCCGCCGGGTGAGAGAGCCGATGGTCCGGACCGGTGGAGGAACGCGGAACACCGTTTACGGAGGCCTGCTCAGCCACGGGAGGCCTCGCGGCCATCCCCGTCCGGTGGGCCAGCGACGCCGGGGAGAGATGCCTGGGACGCGCCGGGCGGCAAGACAAACGGGGCAAACTCGCCGTGGAGGTGGGGCGGGAGGCGGACTTTGAACCGGGCGCGTTCGCCGTCGTACTTGCGTTCGACGACCTGGGCCACGGAATGCAACCGAGCGACCACCGCCGCTTGGCTGTGGGGGATGGCCAATTCGAGGAACTCCCGCACCGGGCGGAGTCGGCTCCCCAACTCGGTCCGCAGCCCAGGAAAACCCTCCTCGGTCCGGGCTGAGATGGCGACCGCGTGCGGCCAGCGCTGGAGGAAGGCCTGGACCTGCTCGGGGTTAGGGGCGCAGTCGATCTTGTTGAAGACCATCAGCCTCGGCTTGTCGCCCGCGGCAATCTCGGCCAGCACCTGATGCACGGCGGCGATCTGGTCCTCGGCCTGCGGGTGGCTGACATCCACGACGTGCAGCAAGAGATCGGCGTTGACCACCTCTTCGAGCGTGGCCTTGAAGGCCTCGACCAAGCGGTGCGGAAGTTTGCGGATGAACCCGACCGTGTCAGAGAGCAAGACGTTCTGATTGGTCGGCAAGCGCAGCCGCCGGGTGGTCGGGTCCAGCGTCGCGAAGAGCTTGTCTTCCTCGAGCACCGCGGCGCCGGTGAGGGCGTTGAACAGGGTCGATTTGCCGGCATTGGTGTAGCCGACGAGCGACGCCAACGGCCAGAGATTGCGTTGCCGCCCTTGGCGTTGGGTGCTGCGCTGGCGCCGCACTTCGTCCAACTCGGCGGCAATCCTGGTGATCCGGTCCTGCACCCGCCGGCGGTCGGTCTCCAACTGGGTCTCGCCATCACCCCGCATCCCGATGCCCCCTTTCTGGCGGGACAAATGGTCCCAAAACCGCGTCAGCCGGGGCAGCAGGTGTTGGAGCTGAGCCAGCTCCACCTGCAGCTTCCCCTCGCGCGTCCGCGCTCGGCGGGCAAAAATGTCCAGAATGAGCGCCGTCCGGTCCAGGACCTTGCAGCCGAAGGTCTGCTCGAGATTGCGGCTCTGGGCGGGTGAGAGTTCGTCGTCGAAAATGACCGTGTCCACGGCCTCGCGCCGGCAGAGGGCGGAGAATTCGTCGGCCTTGCCCGCGCCAATAAACGTGCTCGCCACCGGGGCGGGCAATTTCTGCACCCCGTTGCCCACGACCTCGCCGCCGGCCGTCGAAGCCAATTGCGCCAACTCCGCGAGCGAATCGCGCACCTCCCAGGTCCGCCGCGACTTGAGCTCCGCCCCGACGAGGAACACCCGTTCGCTGGCCTTTCTGGCCGTAGAGATGAGCGCTTTCACTGACTCACGCGCGCGCGGGAACGTGCGGCAAGCGCCGGGCGCACCGCGTCGTCACCGGCCACCGGTGTTCCGGAGTTAAGCCCTGAGACGGGAGCCGGAACCGCAGCGGGAAGCGTCATGCGGACGCGCTCAGGCGCGCGCAGAGAGCGAGGCCGCCGGCCACCGGCCGCCTTCCAACCGTACGGGTACTGGCAATACGCATCATCAATCCGAGCCCGAATCTAGCCGAAAAGGCCCGCCAACGCAACTGGCGCGCAGCCCGCGAGGACCACGCGCCAGGGGCGCGAACCCGGCGCTGCCGTCCGGGATGACGGCCGTTCTCCTTGGCTTACCGGTCCACCCGCGTCCGGACCCTCGTGCGTTCCCCGGTCGAGGTCACCGCCAACCCGTCCGCGGGACTGCGAACCGTAACGGAGACCGGCGGCGAGGTGACGGTGACGCCGGCGGCGCTGGTCGCCCGGGCGGTGAAGGTATGCTGGCCCGAGCCAAGATCCCACGCGGTGAGCGTGAACGGCGGCGTGCGCACGACGCCGAGCAGGCTCTCGCCGTCGAAGAACTGCACACGCGCCGCGCTGCCGGCGGGGGCCACACTGGCCACGAGGTCCACCGAGGCGGGCGCGGTGTAAACAGCCCCGTTGTTCGGGCTGACCAGCACCACGCTGAACGAGGGGGTGGCCACCGTGAGGTTGGCGGTGGCGCTGGTGACCGTCCCCGCGCTGTTACGGACGCTGACGCGGTAGGCCCCGGCCGCCGCGCTGGTCACGTTGTTGAGCGTCAACGTCGCGGCGGTGGCCCCGGCCATGTCCACCCCGTTCTGCTGCCACTGGTAACTTAAGGGCGCCGTGCCGGTGGCGCTGACACTCAGCGTGACGGTCGCCCCCGCGGTCACGGTTTGGCTCGCGGGTTGGGCCGTGATCGTGGGCGCGATCGCCCCACTCCCACCACCGCCGCCGCCACCGCTGCCACCGCCACTCCCGCCGACGATCACCGTCGCGGTGGCGAGTTGGGAGTTCTTGCTGCCGTCGTAAGCGGCGAAGGTAAACGTGGCCGTGCCGCTGAAGCCGGCCGGGGGGAAGTAGGTGGCGACGTTGTTGCTCAGCCCCACCGAACCGCTCACCGGCTGGCTGATGATCCGCAAGGTCAGGTTGCCGCCCGCGGCCGGCAGCACCAGGGCGACCGGTTGGCCGGCCGCGGTGCTGGTGGTCACATCGCCGACGGTGGGGGCCACACTCGTGTTGGCGGAGTCGCCGCCCGGACCGTTGTGGCAAGTGTAACAGCCGATAATGGCCCCACGGAAGAAGCTCTGCGTCCCGAACGCGCTCAGTGTGCGGTCCGCCTGCACCAGCGAGAGCACGGTCCCGCGATCATCGGCGCCATGACAGGCCTGGCAGGCCGCCGCGTTGCCGTCGGCGGCGTCCCCGTGCTGGCTGACCCAACTCTGCCCGAGCGGGTGCATGCCGTGCGGCCCGCCGTTGACGGTGCTGGGGGCGGTGGCGTGGCACGCGGTGCATTCCGCGATCACCCCGACATGCCCCTGCACCTCGGTGCTCAGGATGTTGTCATTGGGTTCGGTGCTGGCAAACTCGGCATGGGTCGAGCCATGACATCCCTCGCATTGCAGCCCGCCGTGGCCCACGGAGAAGCGGTAGAGCGACAACCCCGCGGCGGGGGTGTTGGGGCTTGTGGCGAACGTGTTATCCACCGCCGCGCGCACCGTGTAGTTGGTGTCGGTGAAGACGGAGGTGTACCGGATTTGGCCGTTGTTATGGGTGGCGGTGCCGGTGTGGCAGCTCTGGCACGCTGGTTCCTGGAACCAGCCAACCCGCGTCGCGGCTCCTACCTGGCTCAGATTGCCGTGACAGCTCTGGCACTGCATGGCTTGGGAACCGTCGCTGGCGATGGCCGAACCCATCGCGCCGCGCAAACACTGCGTGGTCGCCCCCGGGTGACAACGGTAACAGGCTTGGCGGTTGTCCGCGTTGTCCAAAGTGAGGTGCAGCACGGGATCGGTCACCGTGGCGTGCAGCGAGTGGATGGCGCGGGTCAGGGGCGGGAGGCTGCCGAGGCCGGACCCGGGCAGCGCCTCGGAGAGGTGACAGGCGGCGCAGAGGATGGGCCGGCCATCGCTAACGACGTTGGCGTACAGGCCCGCGGCGTTGAAGCCTCGGGCGGCCAAGGCGTTGGTGTACTCCGCGGCATGGGCGGCAAACTGCCGGTCGTCGTGCAAGCGGAGGATGTTGAGCCGGTAGTCGCGCTGTCCGTTGGGATCATTCACCCACCCCGCCGCCGGTTGCGCCGCGGGCGAGCCGCCGCTGGAGGCATGGCACACGCTGCAGGCCATCTCGTCGGAGATGGGCGCGACGACGTCGCTGGTCGCCACCACGTTGTTCGCGGCGTCCCGCGCCACCAGCCGCAACAGCGGATACTCGTTCCGCCGCCCGGCGTCGTCATAGGGAGTGATCGGGATCCCTTCGGCCCGCCACCAGTTGACCGGGGTGGCGACGCCCGCGGCGGGGCGGTTGGTGGTTTCGAAGAGCATCGCCTGGGGGAGGTTGTTCGTGCCAGGCATGGCCCAACCAAGGAGGCCGACATCGGGCGCCAGTGGGCCGTAAAGGTCCAGCGTGTAGGTCCAGAAGTTGACCTTGCCGGCCGAGGTGGTGTTGATCGAGCCATTGGGATCGGCAACCCCTTCGTAGCTCACCGTGTAGCCGCCGCCGTTGGTCACCAGGAGGCCGTTGACGATCAGTTGGGCCTCGAGGGTATTGTACGGCGGCAGGATCGAGAACACCGAGAAGTCGCTGTCGTCACAGTGCATGCCCAGGTTGTTCCACCCCAGGAGGGTGGCGGGGGCCGCGGCGGCGGGGAGGGCGACGGCGAGGACGGCGGCCAGGAGAGTTTGAGAGATGGTTCTTTTCATTATAAGATACGTTACAGCCTTAAGTTGTCTCATTGGGTTTGTGTTATTTGCCACAAGCAGGCTGCGTGCCACCCCCACCCCGCCACGCCCCCGCGCGGCGACGCCGCCGCCTGCCCCGCGCGCTCCCTTCCCCGCGTGCGGAAACAAGACAGCCGCTGTCCCAACGGAAGGCGGACCGCGACGCCCACGGCCGTCCCGGCGTTCGGCGCGCGGTCGAGACGGGCCTGCGGGTGGCGTCCGGCCTGAGCGGGGCTGGGCGCGGTGAGCGCCGTCGGGCGCCGCTCCAGAATCGGAACACCGTGTACCAGAAGCGGAGCGTACCATTAATGACATGCATTTGATACTCATGTTATTCATGTTTAGATTCTAAGTATAATTCGCCAACTCCAGCGCCGTCCCCGGGGCCGCCGCGGCCGGCGCTTGCCCTCCCCCCCCGCCCGCCCTACCCTCGCCGGCAACCGACAATGACCCCTGCCCCGACGACCTACCGCGCGCTGGCCCCCTTGCGGGTGGCGAGCACCAGCCCGGGCGCTCTCCACCTGCGTTCATCCGCCGGGGTG
>JAJXTA010000245.1 GCA_021784265.1 bacterium
AACCGACGTGGCATTTGCCCAGGCTCACCTCCAGGCCCGTGGCCGAGCGCAGGCGCATCTGCGCGAATTCGGTGAGGAGCGTATCCTTAAGCAGCAGCAGGGCGGTGATCAGCACCACCAGCAGAATCACCAGCCGGAACGCCCAGCGTACCACGAAACGCATCCCCTTTGGATACCACGATCCGCGCCGCCGGGCAACCGCCCGCGCCCGGTCTTGCAAAATCGGGCTCGACCGGCTAAGTGAGTAGGCTGACAGTGTTTGTTAAAACGGTTGAAACTGCTCAGGTGTGGGGCAGACCTCCGGTCGGCCCCGGGGCGGAGCCCTGGCTCCGTGGGTAAAGCGGCCCGAAGAAACGGGGCCGGAGGCCCCTAACCGGCAGACCAGAGGTCTGCCCCGCTCGCGCCCACCCGCACAGTGACCAACGGTTTAAGCTCAGAACTATGCCGACGTACCAATACATTTGCACCAAGTGCGATCATGAATTTGAAGTGGTCCAACCCATCGCGGCCGCGCCGCTGAGCATCTGTCCCAAAGACCGCTGCGGCGAGGTCAAGTGGGGCAAAGGCAAGGTGCGCCGGCAGATCAGCGGGGGCGCGGGGTTGCTGTTCAAGGGCAGCGGCTTCTACATCACGGACTACCGCAGCGACGGCTACAAGCAGGCCGCCAAGAAGGAGACCGACGCCGCCAGCCCGAAGAAGGAGACCAAAGAGAGCGGCACGCCGGCCGCGCCGGCCACACCAGCCACGCCGACCCCCAAGGCGGCGAAGGCCAAAGCCTAACCCGGCGCTTGTGTCCCGTGCCCGGCCACCTCACCCACGCCCCGCACCCGCACGGGCGGACGGGGCCGTCCGTGGGGTGGCGAGAGCGCGGTCGTCCTGGCCGACCGCCACGCCCGGGGCCGGGCGGGTGGTTCTGGTCTTAGTGCTCGCCCTGTTCTGGGCCGGGCGGTGGGGCAACGCCCACGCCGACGAGGCGGCGCTGCGCGCCCTGGTCGATAACGCCCTCGCGCTCACGGCCTACAGTTACTCCGGCCAGTTCATCATCCACGGTTCCCACGCCACGGTGCCGAGCCTGGAGGGCGGCGGGCTCCTCTCCCCCGCCCCGGGCAGCGTTACCCTCGAGGCGCAACCGCTGGCGGTCTCCTGCGAAAGGATTAAAGAGGGCGTCCTGCGCATCCTCGGCCTTCCCGACCGCTGGCGGGGCCCCGTCCACGTCTGGCTCTGGGGCGCGACGAACGTGACCGCCAGCCCCGAGGTAGCGGCCTCCTATTATGCGGACGGCTGGCGATACAACGTGCGGCTCCCCGACCAGCTCGCCTCCAGCGAACTGGTCCGCACGGTCGTCTATGTGGTCTTGCTCGAGCTGGCCAACCGGGCCGGCACACCGCGCATTGCCGATATCCCCCGCTGGTTGGTCGAGGGGCTCACCGGCACCTTGTTGGCCGAGGCCGGACCGGACTTGGTCCTCCAACCCAACGCCCTGCTGTTGAAGCGCGGCAACAACTGGGGCGCCCTCCAGTCGTCCACCCGGAATCAGCACCCGGCCGAGGTGTGGCGCGGGCTCCGGGCCCGGCTGGGCGGCACGCCGCCGCTGAGCTTTGGCGACCTGAGCCTGCCCGCCCCAAATCTGATCACCGGCACCAACTTGGCGCATTACCGCGACACGGCCCAGGTCTTCGTCGAGGAGCTGCTGCGGCTGCCCCATAGCCGCCCCTTGCTTCAGGGGATGCTGGTGCAGTTATCGGCCTTCCTCAACTGGCAGGTGGCCTTCCTGCACGCCTACCACGCCTACTTCCCGAGTCTGCTGAGCGTCGAGAAATGGTGGGCCTTGACCCTGCTGCAATACACGGGCCGGGACACCGCGCACACCTGGCCCCCCGCGGTGACCTTGCAGGAGCTCGACCAAGTGCTGGCCGTGCCGGTGGAAATCCGCGCCAACGCCCGCGACTTGCCCAAACGCGGCCTCATCACCCTCCAACAGGCGATCGAGGATTGGGATGGACTGCAACAAACGCGCGTCTTACGGACCAAAGTGGAACAATTGCTGGCGCTGGACGTCTGCGCGGCCCAGGAGGTGCGTCCGTTGGTTGAAGCCTACCAACGCACGTTGAGCGCCTACCTCGAGCACCGGCGCCAGATGCCGAACGCGGCCCTCCTGCGCGGCCAAAGCCTGGTCGAGTACCGCCTGCTCATCCGCGATGTCCTCCGCCGGCTCGACACCCTGGACCGACAGCGGGCCAAATACCGCGCCGCGCCGCCGGAGGCGGCTGGGGCGCGCCAAGCCTGAGAGGCCCCGTGGTTACAGCCCCCGCGCGCGTGATCGTTCTGACTGGCGTCAGCCGGGGGTTGGGCCGCGCCTTGGCGACGGAATTTGTCCGTGCCGGCCACACCGTCCTGGGCTGCGCGCGCTCCGCCGCGCCCTTGGAGAGCCTGCGCCGCGCCCACCCGGCCCCGAACGACTTCGCGAGGGTGGATGTTGCCTCCGACGCGGAGGTCCGGCGCTGGGCGGAGCGGCTGCTGCGGGACTACCCCGCCCCGGACTTGTTGATCAACAACGCCGCCCTCATTAATCCCAGCCGCCCGCTGTGGCGGATCACGGCCGAGGAATTCGCCGCGGTCATCGACACCAATCTCAAAGGGGTCGCCAACGTGCTCCGCCATTTCCTCCCGGCCATGGTCGCGGCCCAACGCGGCGTGATCGTGAACCTCAGCTCCGGCTGGGGGCGCTCGACCGAGGCCGAGGTGGCCCCCTACTGCGCGACCAAGTGGGGGATCGAGGGCCTGACCCGAGCCCTGGCCCAGGAACTCCCCGGCGGCATGGCCGCCGTGCCGTTGAACCCGGGAATCATCGACACCGCGATGCTCCGCTCCTGTTTCGGCGAGGCCGCCGGGCGTTACCCGGGACCGGACCGCTGGGCCAAAACCGCGGTCCCGTTTCTCTTGCAGCTCGGGCCCGAGGCCAACGGGCGCCCCCTGACCATCGCGTAAGGCGGAGCGGTCTTCCTGTTGGGCTCCCCGAGAACGCTTGCCTCCGGCCCGGCCCACCGCCTCCCTCAGCCTCAGGCGCTGAGGGGTGGGCCGGTTCAGGCCGGCGCCGGCGCGGGTGTAGCCAAGCCGGGCGGCAGCTTCGGCGGGATCGGCTTGGGGATCTCCGGCAGCGCGGTCGCGGCCTGCGCCCCGGTGGGCGGCCCCGTCTGGGGCGGCGCGGGGGGCGCGGTCAGCTTGCCGGTCCGGATGATCTCCTCGACCTGCGTACCGTCCAAAGTCTCGTACTCGAGCAGCGACTGGGCAATCAGCTCCAGTTTCTCGCGGTGGCCGTAAATCAAGTCGCGCGCCACGGTGTAACAACCGTCGATGATCCGCTTAACCTCGGCGTCGATTTCCCGGGCGGTGTTCTCGCTGTAGTCCTTGCCCCGCACCATGTCCCGGCCAAGGAAGACATATTCGTTGTCGTCGCCGTATTGGACCATGCCGAGCTTCTCACTCATGCCGAAATTGCAGACCATGGCCCGGGCCATCTGGGTAGCCTGCTGGATGTCGCTGGCGGCGCCGGTCGAGACGTCGCCCGAGATGATTTCCTCGGCGATCCGGCCGCCCATGGTCACCGCGATAAGGTCCAACATCTCCTTACGCCCGCGGTTCAGGACATCGTCCTTGGGCAGGTACATCGTAGCCCCGAGGGCTTGCCCGCGCGGAATGATGGTCACCTTGTGCAGCGGATGAGTGTGGTCCAGCAGCACATTGACCAGAGCGTGCCCCGCCTCGTGCCAGGCGGTAAACCGCTTCTGCTCCTCGGTCATGGCCAAGCTGCGCCGCTCGCGGCCCCAGCGCACCTTGTCCCGCGCCTCCTCCAACTCCGGCATCGCAATCGTCTTCTTGTTGAGCCGGGCCGCCAGCAACGCCGCCTCGTTCAGCAGGTTGGCCAATTCCGCGCCGGAAAAGCCCGGCGTGCCGCGAGCGATAACGGACAGATCGACATCGGTCGCCAGTTTCACGTTCTTGGCGTGGACCTTGAGAATCGCCTCGCGCCCGCGCACGTCCGGGAGGTTGACGGTGATCTGGCGGTCGAAACGGCCTGGGCGCAACAGGGCCGGGTCCAGCACGTCCGGGCGATTGGTGGCGGCGATAATGATAATGCCTTCGGTGGTGTCGAAGCCGTCCATCTCCACCAATAAGGCGTTGAGGGTTTGTTCCCGCTCGTCGTTGCCGCCACCCAGACCGTGGCCCCGGCTCCGACCCACCGCGTCAATCTCGTCGATGAAGACCAGGCAAGGTGTGTTCTTCCGCGCCTGCTCGAACATGTCGCGCACCCGGCTCGCTCCCACGCCCACGAACATTTCGACAAAATCCGAACCACTGATGCTGTAGAAGGAGGCGTCGGCCTCGCCGGCGATGGCCTTGGCCAGCAAGGTCTTGCCCGTGCCCGGCGGCCCAATCATCAAAATGCCCTTGGGGATGCGCCCGCCCAGCTTCTGAAACTTCTTGGGGTCCTTGAGGAACTCGACTAATTCAGACACTTCCTCCTTGGCCTCATCGACGCCGGCGACATCTTTGAACGTCGTGCGGTTGCGTTCCTTATTGAGCATGCGGGCCTTGCTCTTGCCAAAGCTCAAGGCCCCCTTGCCCGCCATCTTGATTTGGCGGATGAGGAAGAAATAGATGATCGCCGCCAAGAGCAGGAACGGCAGAATCCCGTAAAACAACTGCACCAGCAGCGTGCTCGGCTCGGCGACGGTGAAGCGCCCGCTGTTCAGACACTCGTCCTCGAGGGCCTCGGAAACGCGGGTCTCGAGCCGGAAGGCCACCGGGCCTTTGATCTCCCCGGTCGGGTCCCGGTATTTGCCGGTGATCTCCCGCAACTGGGACTGGGCGTTGTAATGGATGGTGCCCTCGACGATGTTGTTGCTGCGCACCAAGTTAACGAACTCGACGTACCCCAGCACCTTCACCCGGGCATCGGTATGGTCTTTGAAGAAGACCAGCACTGGGATCAGACTCAAAATGGCCAGCCAGAGCAGCCACGTGCGGGGCGGAACCCGCACTTCGCCACCCTTGCGGTCATTGCGACCGTTATTATTGTTTTCTTCAGCCATCGAAACCAGACTGTTTGGCTGAAGCTAGCATGGCCCTCCAGCGGTTGCAACCATAACGGTGAGCCGTTTTTAAGGGGGGTACCAACCCCAAAACCGGCGGGTCCGGCGAGGGATATGGGGACTGCCGTGGCCTCCTCCGCTGCCCGTTCCCTGCGTTTGGGCGCCTCACCGCCGCCTCGCTCGCCATCTCCTCCGCTTCCTCGTGCCTTTTGTGCCCTTTTGCGTCTCCCCCTCTTTCTTGCGCCTCTTGTGCCTTTTCGTGGCTCCCCGCCCTTCCTCGCCGTTCCTCTTTGCGTATTTTGTGCCTCTTCGCGGCTTCCCTCGTGGTCCCTTTCTGTTCCTTGTGCCTTTTGTGCCTTTTCGTGGCTCCCCTCCTCCCCGAAACCCGTGCCGCTCCTTCTGTCTCCTTGCCCGCCCCCTCGCTTTCTTGCGCCTTCTGCGCCTTTTTGCCGCT
>JAJXTA010000246.1 GCA_021784265.1 bacterium
GTTGCTCACGCAAACCAGGGCCAGAACCAGGCCCCCCGCACCGGCGATCACCCGCCGCCTGACCAGCGTCGCCGGCCACACGAGGTCCAATAGGAGGAGGAGCGCGCCCAGACCGGCCAGCACGCCTAGTTCGAGCAGCGACACTGCCGGCGGGGCCAGGGAGGGGCTGGCCACCAGCTTGTCGTTCCGCCAGAGGGATCCGAAGGCGTTCTCGAAGACCTTGGTAAAGCCCGTTGGGGCTTCGTTGCTCGGGCCGGTGTCGGTGCGTGGCGCGCCGAAGGCTCCCGCCCCCGGTCCGCCGCCGAGTTGGGCGAGGAACTGGCACCCTTGGGGCGAGGTACTCCCTTCCGCGGACCGCACATCGCGCAGAATACCCCCCGAAGTCCAGCGGCCCGTCACGCCGGTGAGCAAGGAGGCCGCCGGTCCGTCCTGCACAAACACCACTGCGCCCGCCGGTACCAGCCGGTGTGTTGCCGCAAAGAACTCACGGGCGCCTTCGCGGTGAATCATGTCCATGCCGCCCGGTCCGCCCGGTGGCCCCATCGGTCCGCCCGGGAACCGCCCACGGCGGCCGGCCGCTCCGAACCGTCCGTTCCGGTTGCCGCGGCCAGTCGCGGCGGTGCTGGCGCCAGCCGGGTTGGATGCCGCGGGCTCCGCGGCGGCCGCAAAGGGATCAGGGTCGGGCGGTCCGCCCGGGGGAAAGCCGCCGGGCCCAAACGGTGCGCCGCCACCGGCGAAGGGAGGTCCGCCGCCGGGACCGCCGAAGCCGCCTGGGCCGCCACCGGGCGGGCCCCCACGACCGCCCCCGCCCCCGAAGGGCGCCATTTGCCCGCTGACATCCAGGAGCGTGGGCAACACCGAGGCGGCGGAGACCAAGCGGAACGTGGGACGCTGTCCCTGCCCGACGGTGGCACCAGTGCCGCTCTGGGGTGGACCCGGCGGTCCGCCAGGCCGCCCGCCGAAGGCTCGAGGCAATTGCACCTCGACGGCCGCCCAAGTCGAGAGGGCCAGGAAGCTGAGACTCACCGCCACGATGCTGAGTGCGGCCCGCCGGCGGGGCCAAGTCCGCTCGAGCCACTCGAGGGCCATGCTGACGCCATAGCCGCCCAGGCAGGCCAGGGGCCAATGGAGGTTGAACTGGAAGAATCGTCCGCCGAAGCCCATTGGCAACACCACCGCAAAACCGAGGATTGGCCCAAGGAGGCCCAGGGCTTGGCGGCGGCGGGCCAGGAGCCACACCAGCCCCAGCAGGGCCGCCGCTATCATGGCCAGGCCGAGCATGGGACCGGAGCCGACGCCGATCCCCATCAAGGAAACGTCGCCGCCGGTTCGCTGCGAGGGAAGATAAGCGCGGTTGGCCCAGATGTGCCCCAGCCAGGGCGCATAGACCAGCATCGGGAGACAACTCGCCGCCAAGCCGGCCCGCAGCTTTTTTCGACGCAAGAGTGTGTTGATGACTAGCGCCGGCGGGAGGAATAGGCCCATGGGGTGCGCGGTTGCCGCCAGCAGGTTAAGCACGCCGCAAGCCAGGAACCGCTCCGACTCCAGCGCCAGCAGCGCCAAGGGCGCCAGCGCCATGCTGAAGGCGTTGGCGGTGAACGTGGCTTGGTTCCAATAGAACGCCGTCGGGCCGCAGAGCAGGAGGATAGCCACCAGCCCCGGGCGCGGTCCGAAGACACCCCGCAGCCAGAGCCACGTCGTGAACAGGCAGAGCGGGTAGAGCGCCCAGCTCAGCAAAGTAATGAACTTCTCCGGTGTCAGGCCGCCGAACCCGAGCAGGTAGCCTACCACGTGGATGGCAGGAGGATATATATGCACGCGCCCGCCGGGCGCCATCTCCCAAAACGCCCACGTTGGCAGGCCGCCGGCCTGCTGGAAACCTTGGATGACCGCCATGTGATAGTAGGTGTCGATGAACATAGGAAACCACGAGCGGTGCAGGGCGCTGATGAGGGCGATCGCGGCGATGAGCAGCAGCGCGTAGGCGCTCCAGCTTCGCCCACGCAGGTCCTGGGCCTCACGCGCCCCGACGGCCGCGGCGCTTGCTGCTGCTGCTCGGGTTCCGGGGGCCTCCCCGGCGGCGGATGGGGTCGGAGACAGCGTGGAGGTCGGATCGGGCTGCGCGCTGCCGGGGTTGGTGGTCTCCGTGGTTGGCGCCGGTGAAGAATCCAGGACGTGACTGTTTGTGTTCATAATGGGGGTTGTGGTTAGTGACTCAGGGAGAGACGGGAGCCAGGCGGCGCCTCGGCTTGTCGGGGGAGCTTTCGCCAGAGCGAGGGCGGGTGTGCGCCCGTTCCCGATGGGTCGCAGTGTTCATGGGGAGTGGGTTAAGGGTTGCACGGCAGGGGACGCCACAGTTTGGGGCGTCGCCCGCCGGGAGCGGACCGCCAGAGCTATGGAGCCGAGGAGGCCGCCGAAAAGAGTGAAGACCGCCAGTTGCAGCAGCGAGTAAGCCAAAGCGTGTTCGCGCGAGATCCCGTAACTGGCCAAGAGGAAAATGAGTGTGCCCTCGCGGGGTCCCACACCGGCCACGGAAATCGGCAGCAGGAGGACCAGGCTCAGGCAACCGGTCACGCACGCCACGTCCCAATAGGCGAGGGTGATGCCCAGGGAGAAGAGCAACCACTGTGAGGCCCAGAAATAGACCGCATAGGCCAGGGCGGTGAAGAGGGCGCCCGCCAACCCACCAGTGCTGGCCAGGTCGCGGGCGGCCCCGCCGAGGCACCCGGCAGCCCATCCCAGCATCCGTCCTCGCGGCCGGCCACGCTCCAGGAGCCGACCCGTCGCCCTCGCGGCAAGCACGCCAGCGGCGTAGAGGACCAGGAAGGCGACCCCCAGCCAGACCGTCGCTGTGTGCCGGGTCATTACGGCCCAGAGCGCGACGGGCCCGAACGCCCCGAGAAAGAGCAAATCGAAAAGGCGGTCGGCTACCACGCTCCGCAGGCAGGGCTGGAGGTCGGCCTTGAGATCGGCCCGGACTTGGGCGGCGCGGGCCAGCTCGCCTAGACGGCCCGGCGTGAGGGTGCCGAGGGCGAACGCGGCCAAGTAAGAACGGAACGAGGCCGCGAACCCGTAGTCCAAACCGGCGGAGCGCAACAGGAGGTTCCAGCGCCAGCTCTTCAGGGCCATAAGGAGGATGAACCCGCCCGCCGCAGCCGCCAGCAGCCGGGGGTCCACGCCCCGCATGGCGGCGCCGAGCGCGGGGAAGTCCAGGCGACGGCTCACGATGATCCCCAGCAGGAGGGCCAAGCCGACTGCGGCCCGACCAACCAACGGCCACGCCGATCGCGGGCGCGCGGTGGGGGTGGGATCAGGGGTGGAGTTCATGGAGCTTGATGCGGCGCGTCCCGCGCTTCCAGAGGGTGCGGAGGCGGACGAAGAGCCGGCCCATCCAAGTGGGGGGCACGCACTCGAGCGCGCGCCGCGCCGGCCGGGTTCCCAGGAGCGCGAACAGCGCGGAGATCACCGCCTCGAGGGCGTATCGGGCCAGGGGAAAGCCGCCCAGTTGGTAGCCGTAGTCTGGCACAGACTGACCACGCCAGCGGCGGAACTGCATCCGGATGAAAGCCCCGCGCTTCTTGAGATCGTAGCCGTGGCTGTGCATGCGGATGGCTTCCGCGGTGGTAAGGGGGAGGAGCCGGAGGCGGCCTGCCGCCTCCAACGCGCGCAGGCAGCGGACACCGCGCGCGGAACGGCCGAGCACGATCGAGAAACCTTTGCCGCGCTCCTCGTAGGCGGGCGCCCAGGCATCACCGCCGGCGATGTCGGCCAGCTCGTTGGCCAGGTCGGTGCACAGGAGGCACCGCCGCACGATATGGAAAGGGATCAAGTAATTGGCGTGGAACTTGGGGAGGGTGATGGTGGCGCCGGAACGCAGCCCGAGGCGGAGGTTGCCTGGCCATTCGCCCTCGCGGAACCGGAGGGATTCAATCTGGCGATAGTCGCGAAGGCCGTGCGAGGCCAGCAGACTGCGAATCGAGGAGAAGTGCAGCGTGTTGCCACAATAGGGGCCCAGCACGTACCGCACCTGGCGCACGGCGGGGTCCCCGGCGCGCTGCAACTTGCGCAGCGAATGCACCTGGCAGGGCAACCCCACATACGCCAGCGCGCCCTCGAACCGCTCCATCTCCGGCAGCGCCTCGTTGACCGCGGTGATGACGTACTTGCTCTGGGCCGCCTCGATGATCTCCCGCGGGCTCGTGGCGATGTAGGTGCGCGGCCGCCAAGGCCGGGCCGGGTCCATCCCCGTCACCACCGCGCCTTGGATTTCGCCCCGTTCGAGCAGCCAGAGCAGCACCGTGGTCAGGATGCCGCCGCTGGCCCCGCGAGCGCGGAGGTCGGGGTCCAGACTGTAGGCCAGGGCGAGCAGTTCGACGCGGCCCAGGTAAGGGTCTCGGGCAGCGGCGTCGGTGGCTGGTGCCGGCGTGGGCGCGGGCGCGCCGACGTACCCATCGGCGCCCGGACTCCCGCTGAAAGCCGCCGCCTCGAGCTCGGGGATCGGCACCTCCCGCCCGCTACAGCCGGCCACGATGCGGCGGGCCAGGTCTTCCGGCAGGCTCGCGCCAATCCGCGGCAGGTGGTCTCCCTCGCGGTCGGGAACCGTGACGTGTCCCGCCCCGAGGCCCACGCAGGCGCCGCAACGCGTGCAGAGCCCGTCGCGGATCACACCGGCCAGATACTCATGCGGCTTGGGCGACATAGAACTGGCGGATGCCCCACTCGCCGATCCGGCCGGTGGGAAAGCGCGTGATGAGCCGCTCGGCCGCGGCCCGCACCCACCGTGGGCCCACCGGCAGCAGCAGCGTGCCCCAGCGCTGGATCAGGTCCCACCCGGTTTCCTCCAATAACACGGCCACTTCGCACGAGGCGAGGAAGCGGTGAGGCCCCTCGCCGTGGCCGCCGCACAACGCCGTGTACAGCCGGTAGCTCGGCTCGGCGGTCGCCGGCGGACAGCTCAGCACCAACCGCCCGGCGGGCCGCGTCACCCGCCGCAGCTCGCTCAGAAACGCAGGCGGGTCCGCCACGTGCTCGAGCGTCTCCAGGCTCAAGACCCGATCGAACCCCTCGTTGGGCCAAGGCAGGTGGGAATAACTGCGAAGCTTGCAGAGGGCGGCCTGGGGGTAAAGCGCCCGCGCCAGATCGATCAGCCCTTGGGAAAGCTCGGCGTGGAGCAGTGCCACATCCGGACAAGCCCGTTTGAGGTGTTCCTCCGCCTCGGCATCGCGGCTGGAGACATTGAGCACGCGCGCCCCCGGGAAGAGGGCCAGCGCTTTCACCGCCACGTGGAACCGCTGGACGTGGGCGTCGCGGACCCGCTGGTTTTCGCGGCGGTAGATGGCGGCCACGGCGTCCCAATGGCGCTCGACCTCGGCGTCGGTCCAGGGATTGCGCCGCCGGGTGGGCGGGGGCGCCAGCAGGTCAGGGCTCGGCATCGGTCACCTCCTGGGCGCGCAAGTGCAGGAGCGCGATCTGGTCGGCCAGCAGGCCGATGAAGAACAGGAACATCCCGAGCACGACGGTGAGCACCGCGCTGTTGGGAACCCGCT
>JAJXTA010000247.1 GCA_021784265.1 bacterium
AGCGGCAGCGGGAGCGCGCGCCGGGAGCCGGGCGCTGAGGGCGCGGATGAAGTCGGGGTTGGTGCCGCAACAGCCCCCGAGAAAGCTCGCGCCAGCCTCGAGGAGGGCGGGGGCAAAGCTGGCGAAGACCTCGGGGGTGGTGCGGTAGAGCACGCGCCCTTCGACCAACTCGGGCAGCCCGGCATTGGGCTTGATCCAAATAGGGCGGTCGGTCGCCGCCCGCAGCCGGCGGCAGACCGGGACGTAACCGGAGATGCCCTGGCCGCAGTTGGCGCCAATGACGTCGGCCCCCGCGGCGGCGAGCGTCGTGGCGGCCTGTTCCGGGGTCACCCCCATCAGCGTGCGGTCCTTGGCCTTGCCGGCGTCAAAGACCATGCAGGCGACCACCGGGAGGCCCGTGGCATGGGCGGCGCGGACCGCCAGCTCGGCCTCCTGCAGATCGCCCATGGTCTCGACGACGATGGCGTCGGCCCCGCCGTCGGCCAACGCCTCGGCCTGTTCGTCGAAGGCGGCGCGCACTTCCTCGGGCTGGGTGTCGCCCTCGAGCAGCAAGCGTCCCGTGGGGCCCAGGGAGGCGAAGACGTAGGCGTGGCCCTCAGCGGCCCGCCGCGACAGTTCAACGCCGCGCCGGTTGATTTCAACCACCTTGTCCAGCAGGTCGTGGCCGCTCATCCGCAGGCGGTTGGCCCCGAAGGTGTTGGTGAGGACGACCCTGCTTCCGGCGGCCACGTAGGCACGGGCCACCCGCGCTACCGGTTCGGGATGGGTCAGGTTCCAGGCATCCGGGAAATGTCCCGTGGGGAGTCCCAGGGCCTGCAGCTCGGTACCCCAGGCCCCGTCGGTCAGCACCGGGCCGCTGGCGATCAGCCGTTCGATGAAGGAATGCATGGGAGTGGCGGCGCGGGTGGAGTTTGGGGCGGTACTGGGCCGCCGTAGTGCCGCGGCGGCGCGGGGCGGACACCGGCCCCGAGTCAGGCGCTGGCGTTCAAGTGCTGCTTAGCCAGGGTCACCGCCCCAGGGGCGTTTTCGCTGTAGCCGTCGGCGCCGATTTCCTCGGCGTATTTCTGGGTGATAGGGGCGCCGCCGATGAAGACTTTGACTTGCTGGCGCACCCCGGCCCGGTGGAGCGCCTCGATGGTGGTGCGCATCGAGGGCATGGTCGTGGTGAGCAAGGCGGACATGGCTACGACATTGGCGCCGCGTTCCTTCACGGCCTGAACGAACTGTTCGGGAGCGACATTAACCCCAAGGTCGATCACCTCGAAACCGCCCCCCTCGAGCATGGCGGCCACCAGGTTCTTGCCGATGTCGTGCAAGTCGCCCTTGACCGTGCCGATGGCGACCCGGCCGACCGGTTGCTGGCCCTGGGCAACCAGGAGCGGGCGGATCAACTCCAACGCGGCCTTCATCGCGCGGGCGGAAATCAACAGCTCGGGGACAAAGTACTCGTTGCATTCGAACCGCCGGCCGACCTCGTCCATGGCCGGCACCATGAACTCGTTGACCAGCCGGAGGGGCGGGACGCCCGCAGCGAGGGCTTTCTCGGTGATCTCGCGGGCGCTTCTGGCATCGCCGCTCAGGACGGCGTCGTGGAGTGCTTTCAGGTCTTGCATAATCGTATCCCGGACGCAATGCCACCAGCTTGGGCGGTGGCGCCCGTTGGCGCGTTGACCTAGGTCAATCCCCCGGCGACCGTCACCGGGCCACCGGGAGCCGCGACGACTACTGGGGCTCGATCGTGATGGTGTGGGTGACGGGGACGCGAGCGGCGGTGATCGCCGCGGCCAGTGGGGCGCGGGCTTCCTCCGTGAGCGCGACGGTCGCCGGCATGTCCACCCGCCCTTCCTCGCCATGAAAGAGGGACTTGACCTGTTTGGTCTCGTAGTTCTGTTTGGCGGCGACGGCCTCATCGACCTTGGCAAAGACCGCGCTGAACGGGTTGGTTACGAAGTCCGCCGCCAGGTTCACCCCGTGGGCGAGCTGGTCGGCGGAGTAGGTGCGGGAGGTGGGGCCCCAGGTGACTTTGTAGTTGGCGGCGGACCCGTTCTTGACCACCAGCAGGAAGCGGTTGAGGTCTTGGTTGAACGGCACCAGGGTCATGCCCGAACGGATGGAGTCGGCCTGGGCCGGATCGCCGGTGGCGCAGAAGGGATAGCGCTGGCTGGTGAGGATGAGCGCCCCGTTGCTGAAACCGCGCACTTCGTGGCCAGCGGAGGCCGTGGCCTGGCCGCTGCCCCAATCGACGGTGAATGTGGCCAGGTCCCCATCCAGGCCCATCGCGTGCAAGAAGGCATAGGCCATGACCAGGTGCCCCGCCCAGCCTGGATGCACCCCGTCACGCCCCGCCAGGGCATAGTCTGGGGAGTATTTCTGGGAGGCGGTAAACTCGGCGGTCAGCATCGGCCAAAAGACATCGGCAAACCGCACCCCTTCCTGGCGGGCGATGTCGATGTCGAGATTGCGCAGCTCGCAGAGGTTGAGGTTCATGTCTTCGGACGGACTGTGGGCCCAGGGCACCTTGGGGCCAACACACCCCGCCGACCCGAGGACGACCCGGGTGCCGATGCTCTTGAAGGCGTCAACCACGGCGGTCATGGCTTGGCGGTAACGCTCGCCGATCGCCGGTTCATAGGCCCGGTAGCCGTGATCGTTCATCCCGTAGCAGGTGGTGGCGAGGGTCGGTTTGAACTGCAGGCAGTCGTTGGTCATGCGCGCCAGGAACCCCGGGGCCGTCTCGCCGCCCCAGCCGTACTGCCGCACTGTGACCGCCAACTGCGGCACGCAGACCGTCAGGTAGGTCTCCATGATCCGCGAATACATCTTTTGCTCGGTGATCGAGTCGCCGCAAATCGCCAGCCGGTCGCCGGTCTGCAGCAACAGGCCGTCGGGTGCCGGGGCTTTGCGGGGGTGGAACTTGGCAAAAAACGGATCGTCCGGCTTGGGTTCAAGCGGTGCGTCGGTCTCCGCGGCCCAGCCCGACTGGGCAACGAAGCTGAGAGCGAGCAGCAGGGCCAGATTCCACCGGTGAGCGCGGCTGGGTGACGTTGACATGCCGAAGTGTTTGGGCGTCGGGCGCGTGGCGTCAAGCGCCCTTTGCGCCCGCCGGAGCGGCAGCCGCTGATCCCGGCGCTAGTTCGACCGGTAGGCGGTCAAGCGGTCCACGCGTCGGGCCAGCTCACTCGTGTAGCGGCGCCCCACGGTCTCCTTGTGCGCCTCAAGCCAGGCGGTGAGTTTGGTCGTGCCCAACGGCGGGGCTTGGACCTCGAGCCGACCTTCCATCAGCCCACGGATTTCCTCGCGCGTGATGACGACATCCCCCACGAACAGGCCGAGGGCGCGGCACGCCCAGTAGCCCGCCCAGGGGGGGACGCCAACAACCAGCCGCTTGAGCCCAAGGGACCGCCGGACGGTCTCGACCAAGGCACGGTAGGCGAAGGCCTCCGGCCCGATGGCTTCCACGATTGTGTTGTTCTGCTCGGTGGCCTGCTGCACGGCGGCGGCGGCCAAGTCCTCCACGTAGATGGGCTGGAGCCGGTACTCCCCCCGCCCGAACAGGCCGAACACCGGAAAATGGCGCAACCCCCAGGCGATGTTGTTGATTAACACGTCCTCTTTCCCGAACAAGACCGTCGGGCGGAGAATGCCGTACGACACGCCCGAGGCGGCCAGGGCCGCCTCCAGCTCCGCTTTGCCGCGGAAGTAAGGCAGCGGCGACTGGGCATCCGGGTTCGTGATGCTCACGTGGACGATCCGGCGGACGCCGGCGGCCTTCGCCGCCTGGAACAGGGTTTTCGTGTGGGTCACGGCGGCCTCGTGCGTGAACAGCCGGTGGTCGAACCGGACCCAATAGGTGTTGATCAGGACCTCGCTGCCCCGCAGCGACGCGGTGAGGCGGTCGGGGTCGGAAAACTGGAGGGGGTAAGCGCGGATCTGGTCGCCAAACGGGTGCCGCCGCTGGGGGGAATTGGTCAGCGTGACCACCTGGTGTCCGGCCTGGAGCAACCGCGCGGCGATGTAGCGCCCCGAGTAACCGAAGGCGCCGGTGACGGCTACGTGCATGGCGAGGTTCTGGTCCTAGTGCCGCGGCGGGGGCGGAAATGGCGCGCGCGTTTCCCGTCTCGCGGCGGGCGTCCGCTTCGACCGTGTGCCCGGCGTGAGGGCGGGCGCTCGGCGCGGCGGAAGGGCATCGCCGCCAGCCAGCCTGACTACCATCCTGGGCATGTTCTCGCAGCCGAGCGCATGATTGGAATCTAACACCGGCCGGGTGAGGCGTCCAGGGACCGACGGCCCCGGCGCCGAGACCGTCGGCGCGTCGGCGCGTGGGCGTAACCGAAATCGCTTGACACTCTTGGCAGACAGCGTTACCCGAGGAATCAATGGTGGTCATGAGACGAACGGCGGTTAGCTCGACGCTCAGACGCGGTTTGGTCGGCGCCTGGCCCGCTCGACGGGCACCCCACGGGGTGCGGGGGCATGGGTTCGGCGTTCCCGAGTTTGCCTGGCGGGCTTCGGATACGGGGCGGTGTCCGCGGGGCGAGCCCCTCCCTCCCCGCCGAGCAGGTTGCCCGCCGCAACGTCAGGGGCGCATTCTGCTCCGCCGCGTGGCGCGGGGTGCGTTCGGGTTTGGCCAAGGCCGGTGTCAGCGTCACGCGGTTCCGGAGATTCCCGAGTCAAGCACATGAAACGCCATCCGTTCCTTTCGAGCATTGTCCTCCTTCTTACTTGTAACGCCTGCGGCCAAGTGACCAACGGTTTGCCTGGGCGTTCCCTCGTCAAGCTGCTGCCAGATTACTTGTCTCCGCGCGTGCTGGCGCTCAACCAGGCCGACGGGGCCACGCCCGGCTCATTGCTGGCGCTCAACCCCACCAACGGCACCGTCCTCGCGGAGATCGGTGTCAGTTTGAGTCCTACGGACATGGCGATCACTCCCACCGGCGAGGCGTTGTATGTGATCAACGCCGGCAGCCGGACCATTTCGAAAGTGGATTTGGGTTCGTTCGCGGTGGTAGCGGAAAAGGCTATCTCCACGCCGAACAGTTCCAACCCCGCCAATCCCTTGTACGTGGTGGCGGCGCCCTCGAACCTGGTCTATTACACGGATGGCGCCTGGGGCCCGGAGATCTACGCCCTCGATTTTGGCACCGGAAGCAGCCGGCTGGTGCTGGATACGGGCGGGAATCAAGATTACGGGGCGGGGGGGATGGCGTTGAATCGGGGCGGCACGGCGCTTTACGCCTGGCGGCAATATGGTTGGGGGGCGGGGAGTGCGAAATCGTGGGTGACACGCTACGCGGCCTTCTCCGACGGCACGCTGACTCCGCTCGAAGACTCGTTCAGTTCCGCGCGGCGCGACCCGGTCAACACGCCCGTGCTTCTGGACCGAGCGGAGCGGTGGGTTTTTAACAAGCAACAGATGTTCGCCGCGACCAACCTCACCATCCTGCTGAATCAGTTTCCCGACAACATCTACGCCATTTCCCTGGACGGGACCGTTGCCTTCGGGCCGACGGAGGTGTTCGACACTGACCACGGGACCACCCTGACC
>JAJXTA010000248.1 GCA_021784265.1 bacterium
AGCCTTTGCCGTTGGCCACCAGCAAGGTCTGGTTGTCGGGGGCCACCGCGACGGCCGTGGGATACCAGCCCACCGGGATAAAACCGTTGGCCACGGACGTGGCGGGATCGGAAATATCGACCACCATCACGTCATTGTTGTCGGCGTTGGCCACAAAGAGCGTCCGGCCATCGGGCGCCACAGCCACCCCATCCGGCGTGCAGCCCTCCGGGGATGCCGGATAGAGCGAGGTCGCGATAATCTCCCGCGTGCCCTCCCAGAGGCGGCGCGTGGGGCTGGCCGCCTCGCCAGGCCTCTCGACCGTGCGCGTTTGGATCACCTGGACCGTGTTATCGCCCGCGCAGGCGACAAAGAGGCGCCCGTCCGGGGCCAAGGCCATCTCGTTGGGGCGCACCCCGACCACGACCTCATGGACCCGCCGGCGGGTTTGGGTATCCACGATGCTCACGCTGCGGCTGCCCCAGTTGCTCACGTAGAGGTGCCGCCGATCCGCCCCCAACACACAGGCCAACGGATGCTGGCCCACGGGCACCGTCGCCTCCAGACTCAAGCTCGCCCCGTTCAGAACCCACACCTCATGGTTGCCCTCGTTGCACACATACACCTCCCCCGTGTCCGGATGGACGGCGAGACCGGCGAGAAACGTCTCCGCCGCCCCCGGACTCGGCCGCACCACCTGGTCGGCCGACGCCTGGCCGTCGGCATACCTGAACGTGTAAATCTTCCCTGAGTCGCCGCCGGAGACGAGGATCCGCTGGCCCTCTTTGCTAAAGGCCAGACCGTTCCAGACCTCACCCAGCGGAAAGAACTGCGTGACGCGTCGGGTCGCCAAGTCCAGCAGCGTCAGGCCGGTGTTCGAGTAGCCGGCGCAGACGGCGACCACTCGCTGGTGGTCGGGGGCGATCACCAGCTTCAGCGGCATATCGCTGACGGCGACGGGCGCGCCCGCCGGGGTCACCCCCCAGCCGTTGAACAACAGACGAGCGTCGGGCCGCAGCCCGGGCCGGGCGCGCAGCCCCGGAGCGTTGACATCTTCGTTGATCCCGCGGGTGGCCGCCGGTTGCGCGATAACCGCCGCCACCCACGCCAGGCCCCCCAAGCCGAGGCCCAACACCATTCGGGAGTGATACCATGTCCGATTCGTCTTCATAACAAACATTGTCTGCGGCCAGCGGCCAGGACCTGTCTTATGCCGCCCAGTTTACGGCATGGCGTCCGGGGATTTCCAGTCACAAAACCGTCACGTGCCGCGGTCCCAGCGAGGGAGTCGAGGAGGCCGCCCCGACGACGGCGAGCTTTGACCAAGGTCAAGTCGGCCCCGACCGGCCGAGGTTCAGAGTGGGCCGGGTTGAAACCCTGCAACGCTGAGACCATGGCTACCGAGCAGCTCTACCAACAACGCTTAAACCGGTACGTTACCGCCCTGCGCAACGAGCGGCCGGACCGGGTGCCCATCCGGCCCTTCGTGGCCGAGTTCACCGCCAAGTACGCGGGCTACACCTGCCAGGACGTCGCCCACGACTATAACAAGGCCTTCGCCGCCGCCCTCAAATGCGCCCGTGACTTCGACTGGGACGCGGTGGTCCCGAACATGGTGTACGTGTGGACCGGTTTGGCCCAGGCCGCGGGCCTGCGTTACTACGGCATCCCGGGGATCGGCATCCCTCACGATACCGGCTTCAACTACATCGAACCGCCCGAGGAAGCTGCCTTCATGCGGGCCGACGAGTACGATGCCTTGATCGACGACCCGACCGCCTTCCTCTACAGCGTCTGGCTCCCGCGCGTCTCGACCGAGATCCAAAGCGCCGACCACCCCGCCTCTTACCGCAGCCACCTGGCCTGCGTGAAAAGCGCCATGGCCATGCTGAGCTACTTCTACGCCTTCGGCCCGCAGATCGCCCGCCTCCGCGCCGAAGCCGGGACGGTGTCGGCCATCGCGGGCATCTTCAAGGCCCCGTTCGACATCTTGGCGGACAAACTGCGGGGCTACGTCGGTCTGACCATGGACATGCGCACGCAACCCGACAAGGTCCTGCGGGCCTGCGAGGCGCTCATGCCCCACCTCGCGCACGTGGGGCTCACCACCGCCGACCCGGCCAAACTGGTCCCCATCGGCTTCTGGATGCACCGCGGGTGCGTGCCGTTTGTCAACCCGCGCCAGTTTGAGACCCACTATTGGCCCACCCTCCGCCCCATCATCGAGGAGTTCTGGAAACACGGCCATCAGACCCTGTTCTATGCGGAAGTTAACTGGAAGTATCACCTCGAGCGGTTCGCCGAGCTGCCCGACCGCAGCCTGGTGTACCACGTGGACCGGGACGATGTCTTCGCGGTCCACCGGAAGCTGGGCCACAAATTCTGCCTCAGCGGCGGAATTCCCAACGTCCTGCTCAGCTACGGCACACCGGAGGATGTCCGAGCCTTCTGCAAGCGGGTCATCGATGAAGTGGCGGGTGACGGGGGCTACGTCATGGACGCCAGCGCCATCATGCAGAACGACACGAGCATCGCGAATCTCAAGGCGATGACGGAGTTCACGCGCGAGTACGGCGTTTATTCCGCCAGCCCGTCGGCCCTGGTGGCCACGCCCCCGGCGGAAACGCCCCCCGCCGTGCGCGACCGCCAGGCGCTGACCGGCATGGCGAGCCACCCTAGCCCGCGGGTCCCGCCGGGCGTCTGTTTCCCCTGGGAAGAGAAGCTCAAGCAACTGCCCACGATCACCGGCGATCAAGACCTGCTGCGCCAGGTCTGGGAGAACATCGATGCCCTGGGCAATATGTACATCTGGCAATTGCTGCTCAGCTTCTAACGAGGCGCGCCGCGGACCGTGCTGTCGTCTGAGGTCTGCCCGCGTTCGTGGCGCTGATCGGCCGTCGGGTGGAAAGCGCCTGGTTCGAGGTGCGCTTCGCGGGCTTTGAAGCGGTCGCGGCGCGGCCACTGAGGCCGGCGGGGCGGCACGGCTCTCGAGGGCGTCGTCTGTTTCTCGCCGGACCCGAAGCTGGCTTTAGCCCCCGGCCGGTGGCACACTCCGCCGCATGCAAGACACCGTTGCTCCTCGCTTCACTGGCCTGTGCGGCCGCCACCGGGTCCGCGCCTTTCCCGCCGGCCTCCTCTGCGGCGCCGGGCTGTGGCTCTCCCTGCTCGGCGGCGTCCTGGGGACTACCCCGGTCCGGGCCGAAACCATCCGCGTGCTCGTTTGGGACGAGCGGCAACCGGCGCAAAAGCAGGCCTACACGAATTTCCTCGGCAACCAGATCGCCGAGTACCTTAAGACGCTGCCCCGGGTGACGGTGAAATCGGTGGGCCTGGACGATCCCGGCCAAGGGCTGGACGATCTGGACGCCTACGACGTCCTGATTTGGTGGGGTCATCTCCGCCACCGGGAGGTGAAACCGGAGCGGGCCCAGGAGATCGTCCGCCGCATCAAGGAAGGTAAGCTGAGCTTGGTGGCCCTCCACGCGGCGCATTGGTCCCAGCCGTTCGTCGAGGCGATGAAGGCGCGCGCCCGCGAGGACCTCAAAGCCTCCCTCCCCCAAGCCGAGCGCGACCACCTGACCATCCACGAGACCAACCTCTTCCCGCAACCCTACAGCGTCCCCCATTATACGGATCGCCTCACGCCCTCCGTGCTCTTCCACAAGACCCCCGAGGACCTCGTGGACGCGGAGCTGACCCTGCCGAACTGTTGCTTTCCGGCCTTCCGCGCCGACGGCAAGCCGAGCCAAATGCGGGTCTTGCGGCTCAACCATCCCCTGGCGGAGGGGTTGCCCCCCAAATTCATCATCGAGCACACGGAGATGTACAACGAACCGTTCCACGTCCCGCCCCCGGACCAAGTGGTGTTCGAGGAACGATGGGCCACGGGCGAGTGGTTCCGCAGCGGCTGCGTCTGGCGCCTGGGCCGTGGCCACGTCGTCTATTTCCGGCCGGGGCACGAGATTTATCCCGTGTACAAAGACCCGAACGTGCTGAAGGTGATTGCCAACGCCGTCCTGTGGCTGGGCCAACACTGACGTGGCGCCGCCCGCGAACGGTCGGCCTTCGCGACCGCGCCGAGCTAAGGCCTCTTGAGGTCCAGGCAAACCAAACGGTTGTGGTCGCGGGCGTAGAGGCGTCCGTCGGCCAGCGCCGCCTGGGCCCGAACGCCGCCCCCCAGGATTTGGGCGCTGGCCAGCTCGCGGTAGCCCTCGGGTGTCGCCGCCACCGCGAGCAAGAGGCCCTTCTCGAGCAGCACCAGCAACTGGTCGCCCGCCAAGAGGAGGTTGCCCGCCCCCAGCCCTTCCTTGGTCCAGCGCACCGCGCCGGTCGGGAACGCGACGCACCGCAGACGCGGCCCATACTCTTGCCGGCCGTCAAAGCCGAAGAGGTACCCGTCATGATACACGCTGGTGGCGTAGTGGTTGGACAAGAGGTCGTCGCCGGACCACACCTTCTCCAGCCGGTGGTCCGCCACCCGCAGCAGAACGGCCCCCGTCTCGTAGGACGCCGATAAGAAGATCCGGTCGCCGACGACAACCGGCGTCGCCGCGTTGACTGAGGCGTATTGCCGCGAACGCCACGGAAAGCGGAACCGCACCACCCCGCGCGCCGGGTCCAATCCGACGAGGCCGGCGCGGGTGAAGAACAGGGCCAACCGCTGGCCTCCCACCGGGACCACGACCGGCGAGGAATAACTGGCTTCGTCGTCGGTGGCCGACCATCGGACCTGGCCCGACGCGGCATCGAACGCCACGATCCCCGCCCCGTGCGGGCCGCCCAGGTTGACGAGCACCAAGCCCCCGTCCAGCACCGGCGAACAGGCGAAGCCGAAGAAACCCTCTTTGGCCCCGAACTCGGTCCGGGCGTCATGGCGCCAGAGCTTCTTCCCGGTGGTCAAGTCCAGGCAGTGGAGCATGCCTTCGGCCCCGAGGGTGTACACCTTGCCGCCGCCAAGGACTGGGGTGGCGCGCGGTCCGTGGTCTTCGCCCACGATCTGATCGTGGTAATCGGTGGGATAGCCAAAGGTCCACTGCGGCCGGCCCGTCCCGGCGTCGCAACACTCGATCACCGCCTGGTCTCCCACCCGGTGGAACAACACCAGCCTGCTCCCCGTCACCACCGGCCCGCTGAACCCCTGCCCCACCGAGCGCTGCCAGAGCACGGGCGGCCCTTCCTTCGGCCACGCCGCCGCCACGTCGTGCGCGGCATACACCCCGTTGCGGGTCGGCCCCAGGAACTGAGGCCACTCACCGGCCCAACCGCCGAGCAGAGTGGCGCCGACGGCAATCCCGACGGCCCACCCGTGGAACCGCGGCCCGGCGCCCCGGCGCCGCAGCGTCGGCCGGGAGGCGAATGACCGCCGAGGAGAGCCGGAGCTTCGAGGCGCGCGCATGCCCAACCTGTGCCACAGGTCGATAAGAAAAGAAACTGTATTGTAGAAGTCCCACCAAAGTCCGGGCCTGGCGGGTGAGAGGCCCGAGGCGGTGGTGGCTCGGGCCTCCCCTCCGCGTTGGCCCAACGGCCGTCCCCCGCAACCCCGCGCCAGCCGGCCCG
>JAJXTA010000249.1 GCA_021784265.1 bacterium
CTTTTGGTATCAGCCTCCTGAACCCCTCACCTGGTAGCAACGCTGCGTGGATCGCCCAGCCCGCCGCCCTCTCGCGGGGCGGGCCCAAGCGTAGGCGGAAGGGACCCCGCCGTGGTCGTTCGCCTACCTGCGAGGGCGGTCGCGGGGGGCTTCCCCCGCCGGGGTGTTTCGGGCCGCAGGCCGCGGGTTGATTTGTGTCAAGGCGGCCCTAAGCTCGGGGCCTATGAGTTCATCGGAACAACAGACTTATGCGTAGAACGAGACCGAATCGCATGCTGCTGGCGGCGGCCAGCCTCTGCCTCGCTTGCGCGGGCGGCCCCTTCGCCCACGCCGCGACCACCGTGGACTTGTGGGCGATCGGGCGGCCGGACCACGACAACCGAGACTTCGCGCTGGCCCCGAACCGTTATCATGAGTTCACCACCGACGGCTTGTTCGTGGTGGGCGCTTCGGACCCGCGGCGGGACTGGCCCTACGTGCAGCCTGGCCCGAGCGATAGCTGGGCCGGCTCACGCCAGCACACGTTCACCGTCCTCTTCGGCCTCAAAGTCGCGCCGGCCGCGGGCGAGTGCCGCCTGCGGTTTGACCTCCTGGACGCCCAACACCAGGCCCCGCCTCGACTGCGTGTAACGGTCAATGGGCACACCTTCGAGCACAGCCTGCGGGCCGGCAGCGGGGATGAATCCATTAACGGCGAGCCAGGCCAGGGCCTGGCCCAGAGCTTCGCCATCCCCTTCCCCGCCGGTCTGCTTAAGGCGGGGGATAACGAGGTGCGGATCACTACCCTCAGCGGCAGTTGGTTCCTCTACGACGCCTTGCGCCTGGAAACGCCCGCCGACGTCGAAGGCGCCTCGGTCGCCAGCCGGACGGTGGTCGAGGGTCTGGAAGCCGTGCGCGCCGTGCGCGAGGAGGGCGGGCGCCAAGTCCAGCCGGTCCGTCTGACCGTGCGCCATTACGGAGAGCCGGTGGAGGCGACGGTCCGTGTGGCGGGGGCCACGCCGGTTACGACCCGCGTGGGATCGGCACCCCAAGACCTGGAGGTCTGGGTCCCGGCCGTCACCGCCGAAACCACGGTGTCGGTCGATGTCCAGACGGGAGGCCAACGGGTGGCAGAAACCACGGTGAGCTTGCGCCCCGTCCGCCCCCTCACCGTCTATATCCTGCCGCACTCGCACACCGACATCGGCTACACGGAGATCCAAACCGCCGTGCAGGCCAAACAGGTCAACAACCTCCTCGAAGGAATCGCCTACGCCCGGCAAACCGCGACCAATCCCCCGGGCGCGCGCTTTGTCTGGAACGTCGAAGTCCTTTGGGCGGCCGACCTCTATCTGCACCGGCTCTCGGACGCGCAACGGGCCGAGTTCCTGGCGGCCGTGCGGCAAGGTCAGGTCGCCTTGAACGGAATGTACCTCAACGAACTGACCGGCCTGTGTCGGCCCGAGGAATTGGTTCAGTTGTTCCGTTACGCCACCGAGCTGGAGCGCCAATGCGGCGTCACCATCGACGCCGCCATGATCAGCGATGTCCCCGGCTACACCTGGGGCACCGTCACCGCCATGGCCCAGGCCGGCATCAAGTACTTCTCCGCCGCCCCGAACTATTTCGACCGCATCGGTGACATCCTGGTTCAGTGGGAGAATAAGCCATTCTACTGGGTCGGCCCGGATGGCCGCGACAAGGTGTTGGTCTGGATCCCCTACATGGGTTACGCCCTCTCCCACATCGTCGGCCGCCTGACTCCCCGCTTCGTCGGAGACTATGAGGCGCACCTGGAGCAGACCCATTATCCCTACGAGATCGCCTATATCCGCTGGAGCGGGCACGGCGACAACGCCGTCCCTGACCCCGCCATCTGCGACTTCGTGAAGGATTGGAATTCACGTTACCTGTGGCCCAAGTTCATCATCGCCTCGACCAGCCAAGCCTTCCGCGCCTTCGCCCAACGGTACGGGGCGACCCTCCCGCGGGCGCGAGGCGATTGGACCCCGTACTGGGAGGACGGCGCCGGTTCGTCCGCCAAGGAAACGGCCCTGAACCGCAACGCCTCGGATCGGCTCGTACAAGCCGAGACGCTGTGGGCCCTGATCCGCCCCGCGGCATTCCCCGCGGCGGCGTTCGCGCAGGCCTGGCGTAATGTCCTGCTTTATTCCGAGCATACCTGGGGAGCGTGGTGCAGCGTTTCAGACCCAGAAAACCAAATGACCAAGGAGCAGTGGGCCATCAAGCGCGACTACGCGGTGCGGGCGGATGAGGAATCACAAGACCTGACTGCCCAGGCCCTTGCGGCCTTGGGCACCCCGGACCCCGCCGCGGGCCTGGATCTCTTCAACACCACCTCCTGGTCACGCACCGAATTGGTGAGGCTGGACCAGGCGCTCTCCCTGGCTGGTGATCGAGTCCTGGATGATCACGGCCGACCAGTCCCGTCCCAGCGTCTGACCGATGGGCGCCTGGCGTTCCTGGCCCGGAACGTCCCGCCGTTGGCCGCGCGCCGGTACACCGTCACTCCCGGTCAACCCCTCGCCCCGACGCGCCCTGCGACGGTGGCGTCCGGAGTCTTGGACAACGGCATCCTCCGCGTCGGCGTGGATGCCGAGACTGGCGGGATTACCGAGCTGCGCGCGCGCAAGATCCCCAACAACTTCGCCGACACCAGCCAGGGCCAAGCCCTCAACGAGTATCTGTTCCTCCCCGGCGACGACCTTGCCCACCTCGAACGCAACGGCCCGGCGACCCTCTCCCCCGTCGAACGCGGGCCGCTGGTCTGCTCCCTCCGGATCACTTCGCCCGCCCCAGCTTGCCGGAAGCTCACGCGCGAGGTCCTCGTCGTGGCGGGGTTGGGCTATGCCCAGGTGTGCGACGTGGTGGACAAAGCACGGGCCGCCATCAGCCCCCGCCCCGGCGACGGCACCTTCGCCCAGAGAGGTGGCAAGGAGAGTGTCAACTTCGGCTTTCCCTTCGGTGTCCCCGGCGGCGAGGTGCGCCTGGAGGTGCCCTTGGGGCTGATGCGCCCGGAGGTGGACCAGATTCCCGGGGCCTGCAAGAACTGGTTCACCGTGGGCCGCTGGGCTGAGGTCGCCAACTCACAGTTTGGCATTACCTGGATCACCTTGGACGCCCCGTTGGTCGAGGTGGGGGAACTGAGCGCGCGGCTGCTCGGGTCCCAAACCAACCCGGCGGTCTGGCGGAAGCACGTGGCGAAGACCCAACGGCTCTACGCCTGGGCCATGAACAACCACTGGGGCACCAACTACCGGGCCTATCAGGAAGGGCCAGTGGCCTTCCGTTTCGTCCTCTGGCCGCACCGGGCGCAAGCGCCGGCGGCCGCGTCCCGCCTCGCGATCGGGCTGAGCCAGCCGCTCGTGGCGACTCCGGCCCGTGGCGCTCGTCCCAGCCCCATCCCCCGCCTCCGCGTCGAGCCCGCCGAGGTGCTCGTCACCGCCCTCAAGCCCAGCGACGACGGGCGGGCTTGGATCGTCCGCCTCTTCGGGGCCTCGAACCAGCGCCGTCAGGCGCGCCTCACCTGGGCCTCTCCCGCCCCGCGGGCGATCTCATTGAGCGGCACGGATGAACTGCCCCACACGCCCCTCCACGGGCCCATCGAGGTGCCCGGGTGGGGGCTGGTGACCGTGCGCGCGGAGCTGCCATAAGCCCGCCGCGGCGCTTCCCGTCGGCCCGTTGCCCCGCGCCCGCCCGGGCCTCAAGCCTACTCCGCGGCGGTCGGAGCCTTGAGGAGCTTGGCCTTGGCGGCGGCCGCCTGCTTGTCGTTGTGCAACGAGATGAGGGTATAACCGCCCAGCAGCAACAGCAGCCAGAGTTCCGGCAGATCGCGGGCCCACCGCTCGATCTCCACCCCCACGCGGAAACCCGGGCCGTTCTCGGCGCGGAACCGGGCGATGGTCTTGCCGGTGGCGTTGGCGAAGGTCATGTCCTGGCGCCGGTCTTTGGCCGGTTGCCACAGGAACGAACGACCGTCGGCAAAGGCCAACGGCGCCCCGCCCGTCCGCGAACCGGGTTCCAGGATCGCCACGTTGCGCTTGGAGGTGCCCACGCGGATGTAGGTCCGTGCCTTGGGGAAGCCGATCCGCCACAAGGTCCATTTGCCACCGGGGCTGTGCCCGGTGGCCAGGGAGCCACCCACCTTCTCGAATTTCAGCCCGGCCAGCAATGCCTCGCCGGCGGTGAGTTCCAGAATTCGCGTGGTCCGGCGATTCCAGACCAAGGAGAGGGAAGAGAGCTCAGATGACCGCTTCATGGGAAGGCCCTCCACCCCGGGCGCGAGGCCCGAGGCCGGGAGGTGTTGGTGTTCTGTTCATTTCGGTTCATGTTGGTCGTCACTGTCCCGGAGCGTCGGGCAAACCGGGCCGCCGCGCCCCCGCGCGCGCGCGCCGCGGATCGGGACAACGGAGTGACGATGACACAAATCAGTCGGTTGGGCTATCATTTTGTTTGTTCTAAATGACGATCTTTCCTATCAGGTGCAATTCATTACCATTATTACTGGCTGCCCGGGGCGGCGGCGGGCCCTGGGGGAGGCAAATCAGGAAGCATACAGGAAGCCATAAGGGGATTGGACATGCCTGGCGCCCGGGCACGGCGGAGGCCGGGGGCGTCATCCATGCAAATAATTTGAGACCAATAGGTTACACATGCCACCACCGCCCCACGGCAACGCCCTCCTCCGCCCCCTGATCTCCCGCGCCGCCCCGGCGGGCCCGGGGGACGGCGCCGCCCGCCTCCCCGCCTCGGCTACCGCGCCGCGGTTTCCGCCCCCGCCGCCGTGGCAGGCGCGGCTTGGAGCAACGCCGCCAAGTTGTAATGCGTGTAGCGGGTGTTGCTGGCGACGTTCCGGGTGTCCGCGTTGGCGACCCAAAAGTCGAGGGTGTCCGGGGCGAACAGCACCGAGTTGAGGTTCGAGGTCATGCAGACCGGGCGGTCCATCAAGTGGCGGGCCGCCGCGGCGTCGAGCTTGCCGTATTGGGCCTGGACGCGCTCCGCCAGCTTCTAGTAGCGGTCACCGGCGCTCATGAGGACAACGTCGGGGATGGCGTGGGGCAAGAGGGGATGGCTCTCGCCTTGGTGAATGACGTCGAAGCGGTCGGGCGTGGCCGCGATGCCCACCGCCCGCTTGCTGTTCCCGTCGGAGATCACGTAATAATACTCACACGTCCGGGGACCACGCCGCATGATCGCGACGGCCTCCTCCAGCGTGGCCGCCTTCTCCATCACCTCGCGCACTAACTCCGCCATCGGCTTGCCATCCCAATGGCCCTCGCCCCGGCCGCCCATCTCGCCCATGGCAATGTGTTTGGCGTTCATGGCGGTGACGGAGCCGACGAATCCGGCGTAACCGATGTTCACCCAGGCATAGCCGTAGGCCGGCTGATAGACCATCACCACCGCGTTGGGCTCCAATCCCACGCCGCGCATATAATCGAGGATCCGCCCGTGATACATCCGCCCGCCGACCGTCGCGCGGCCGGCCAGGGCGAAGCCACTGCAGTGGAACAACTCCGGGAAGACGTTG